>CAZZXJ010000021.1:0-22410 GCA_964657905.1 uncultured Stigonema sp. | reverse complement strand
GTCAAGTTGCGTAAACCAGAATTGGCACACGTTTGAAGGCAGGTGTACCGGAACGGCTATCGACCTGAGTGCGGATGATCGCATTGACTTCGGGATAGAACATCAACGCAGCACCTTCCCTGATTGAACCGTATATGACTTCGACATTTTCCATCTTCCCCGCATTCGCTTGGACAGTGACACGTTGATGATCACGCAAACCAGCACTTTCCGCGTCCGACTTGTTCATCAATATGCAGTTCCGGTGCGGCATCCCTCTGAACTTGTCTTCTGCCTTGTAGACAACCGTGTTGTGCTGAGAATAGCTACGCCCGGTTCCTAAAGCGACGATAACTCCCCTGGTAGATTCAGGTACATTAAAGTCCCGTATCGAAGGAAGCATCAGCTGAGGCAGGGGAGTCACAAACATAGAAGCCTTGCCTGAAGGAGTCGAGAACTCCGGTTTATGAAAGATCCGGTTAGTAATGGTAAACTCCTCTTTTGTCTCGTCAATTGTTGCCATCTTTTCAAAACCGGGGATGGTTTGAGCGATGAGTTGCCGGATATACTTTGTGTCCTGGAGTTGACGCCAATTGACCGGAGAGTCACCATGAATGCGATGGGCAATTTCTGTGAGGAACTCCACCTCGGAGATCAGGTCTGCATCCTGACTGCGAAGGTGCGTCTCGCCTTCGTCATTGAGCCGCACAAAATTGTTCCCAGACTCCGTGGTAGTCTTGTGAGGATTCTCGAACCTTGCAAATACAGGAATAATGATGGTGTTTCGTTTAGCTAAGCCGTGAAAATGACCCAAGTTCGGCTTCGTCGAGATATAAAAGATAGTATCAATATTAGACAAAGCTCTGCTAGCCTGCGCTGAGTCTGGGTTAGCACCATACAAGTTTCCACCCAGACAAATGAGCGTATCGATTTTCCCTTCGTCAGCAGCTTCGATGAGTGCGCGGGTATCGTAACCTGGTACGCGGCTGAGAGGACGCTTTAGGAGTTTTTCAAGGGCTAGCCGGATCTCTTCTTTGAGCCTAATTGTGACCCCCATTGAACCAAAGCCTTGAACATTGGAATGTCCTCGAATCGGCATAGTTCCAGACCCAACTTTACCTGCGTTGCCGGTCAACAATGCTGTGTTGGCGATGCTGAAAATATTGTCCACTCCATTTTCTTGCTGCGTAACGCCCATAGCCCAAGCGAAGACAACTCTGTTAGACTCCCCGATCATCTGAGCAGCCTGCTCAATCAGTTCCTGGGAGACACCGCAAGTCTGTGTAATCTTCTCCCATGAGGTGGCTTGAGCGTGTTTGATTACCTCTGACCATCCCTGAGTATGCTCTTGAAGGTAGGAGTATTGGATCATGTCCCGTTCTATTAAGGACTTTTGAATACCAACAAACAGCGCTACATCGCTCCCTGGTATAGGTTGGAGGTAGAGCGAGGAAATATCAGAACCCGTGAGCAAAGACTTGATTGGATAAGCGGGAGAAGCAAATTTTACTAACCCAACTTCCACCAATGGGTTGACGACGATAACTTTACCGGCCCTGAGGCGCAGCTGGATCAGCTCGTTCATTAAACGTGGGTGATTAGCCGGAGCGTTAGAACCTATGAGCACAACACAGTCAGATTGTTTGAGATCTTCCAGGCTCACCATTGAAGTTCCAGAGCCAAACATCTCCTTAAGACCGAAGGTGGAAGCAGAATGGCACAAATCGGAACAATCGGCTAGATTGTTGGAACCCAAGGAACGAAGTATCAATTGCAGCAAGTAGGCTGCTTCATTGGAGGAACGACCTGAACTGTAGGAGGCTACTCGTTCTGCTTTTTTGCTAAATGAGGCTTCAGCCATCTGATAAATCTCTGACCAGGAGATTTTTTCATAGTGTGATTTTCCTTCCCTAAGAATGACTGGGAAACTCAGACGACCTAATTTGTCAGCCTCAAGAGATGTCAGTTTCTGAAGGTCATTCACACTATGCTTAGCAAAAAAGTGGAGCGGCACTGGTCCTTGTAATTCTGCGGCGATCGCCTCAACGCTTTTAGCACAACGTTGCAAAGTTTCGCCGTCTTCGTTTTTGAATCCTCCCTTCTGGCCTCCTGTTCCCCAAGCACACGAAAGACAAGCACTCTTGTGAAACAGTGTTTTCCACAGCAAGAGACCTTCGGGGGTCAGCGTTTTTTCTGCCCAATAGCCAACAATTGGCATTCCCCCACCCATGCTTGGTACATGTTTGTCGGTATTGGGTTCGGAGTCTGGCTTAATATCCTTGACCATAACTATAAAGTATTGAGTATGTACAGTATGTATACGGCTTTTTGTTTCACAACCATTTTATATTTATCACATATACCAATCCTATTTGAGTTGCTTTCTTTGTCAGCCTTCATAAACCGGGTTTCTGGTGAGGAGTGCGAATCATTTAAAACTGCTATAGCAATCCTATTTGAGATCCGAACAAGGGGAGCCAGCGACGTGCGGGGGTGGAGGAGTTTGAGGCGACTGGCGTGGACAAGGAAGAGGTGTTTGTAACTCCTGCACGCATTGCTATATCTTATGTGAAGACTGTAGGTTTGCGTGTTTTTACGGTTTACGTTTAAGTATTAAATAAGTAGATAATGTAATGAAATCAATCCATTGCCCACTTCATCAAGTATGCAGAAACACAGCTAAGCTCATTCACATAACTTTTTGAAATAGCCTCTCACATCCTAGAAAAATCTAATTCCTGAATTTCGATATTTTATTGACATGAATTTAAAGAACGCTATTAATTGAGAAATTTATTAATAAGACCTTTGATTGAAGTGTCATTAAATTAGGGTAGCCAAGACCAGGAAGTCCTATATGAGAAATTTTCCGGCAGCTATTTCGTCGGAAAGTAAGCGAAAGTAGGAGTTTTGTACAGAGATAACTTACTTGCAGAATATTACAAGTAATATGCATCGTGAGGTGCAGAATTATCCCCTCTGTATAGTTTTCCATAAATTCAACTTAAAGTGCAAATCTACCTATGATAAATAATCCAAGTATTGCAACTCATCAATTGAGTGAATCTCCTCTAGATTTACGTGCTCCTGTATTTGCAAGATTACGAAAGGGAGCATGGTGGATGCGATTAACAATACTGGTCTTAGTAGACTATTTTCTTCTATTACTTGCTTGGTTTTTACCTGAATATCATGCCTCTTCTGTGCATTTTCGTGGGTATATCCCAAGCGATTTTTTATCGATGTTAATCACTACTACTATTCAAATAGGAGCACTAGCTCTTCAAGGTACTTATCAAGCGGGTAAGAAACGCTGTGACTATTTCAATATTATAAAAACCCTTATTTTCGCCCATGGATTAATAATTATAGTTGGCTTTTTTTATCAGCCAATTCTGTATAATACACGCTCGGAATTAATAATTTCTTTGTTGCTGAGTACATCTTTTATATGTGTTGGTAGATTGGCAATTAACGTGACTCTGGAATTTCTTCGTAATAAAAAGACTTTAGGTTGTTATCCTACTTTCATTATTTATGACTCCGAAGAAAAGGAAAGAATTATTAACTTTGTCAACAAAGAAAAACGCTACATTATATCTGGTAGTGACGATGCTAAATCATTAGATAGATCTCATCGACAAGCAACTCTTGAAAAACTCAATAAATTAGGTGTAACCGAAGTTTTTGTTTCTTGGGATGCTATAAAAAATAGAATGTTTATCTGCTGGCTATTTCAAGCATCTGGGATCACTGTACATCTTTTACAAATGGAATTTAAACCAATTTATAGAGATGTAGAATTTACTAATATAGGTGGAATACCTTGCCTTAGTTTTTATTGTCCAACAATTCCTGGTGGAGGTTTTTGGATCAAACGGAGTTTTGATTTTTGTTTTACAACTTTATTTCTAATGTTGTCATTTCCTATTTATATAGTGATTGCTCTAGCCATTAAACTAGACTCTCCCGGTCCAGTGTTTTACAGGCAAACCCGTATAGGTTTACGTGGGGAACCATTTAAAGTATGGAAATTCCGTACTATGAAGACCAATGCAGAACAACTACAAAAAGAACTAGAAGCTTTGAATGAAACTAAAGATGGTGTCCTGTTTAAAATTAAAGACGATCCTCGCGTTACCCGTGTAGGCAAATTTCTTCGCCGCTATAGTTTGGACGAATTACCCCAACTTTTTAATGTTTTATACGGAGAAATGAGTCTAATTGGTCCTCGTCCTTTACCTACTAGAGATATAGATAAGTTTGCTGAACGCCATTTTATTCGGCAAGAGGTTTTACCTGGTATTACTGGTCTTTGGCAAGTTTCAGGTCGCTCAGATGTTTTAGATTTTGAACAAGTAATAAACCTTGATATGAGATACATTGAAAATTGGTCTCTCTGGTTAGATTTGGAGATTTTGTTCAAAACAGTTATGGTGGTTTTGAAAAAAGAAGGTGCGTACTAGTACAAGGAGTCAGAAGAGAAGAATACATAGACGCCTGTTTTAACCTATTTCTAACTGTCTGGTTATTTCTGTTGCCCTGTACTATAGCAATCCTATCTGCCAACTGAAATTATTAGTAGGGTGGGCAATGCCCACCAAACCTAGTAATGGTGAGCATTGCCCACCCTACAAAGGAATTATTGACAATTTACGGAGTAACTGTCAGGCCAAATCTACAAAGTTCTCCTAGATGGGAAACCTGCGCCGGATATCAATCAAAACATCATCAACCTCTGCTGAATGAAGAAATGAAGGCATTGGTAATTACTAAAACACGGACATAAATCAGCAATGAAATTTAAACGATATGGCAATAAAAAAGAATGCAAATGAGAATTGCTTTATTACATTTTTTCTTTGATGAGTACAGCATACAATTGGCAAACGGTTTAGCAAAATATGTTGATTTAACCCTAATTCAACCAGAAAAAATGTCAGTCATTTGTAAAGATGTTATCGATGACCGCATCCACGTATTTAGGCTGAAAACACCCCGCATTCGCGACCCGCGCAATCTATTTACTATGCGTACAATGATGCGGATCGTTCGAGAGGTAAAGCCAGATGTGCTGCACGTCCAAGAAACTAACAATCCTTGGTATGATTTGACACTTTTACTGCATGAAATGCCGCCTTTGGTGACTACTATTCACGATGTATTTCGTCACCCAGGCGATCGCGATCTGATTCCTGGTTCTGAGTACACTCGCAGAATTGCTTTCTACCGTTCCCAGCAGTTAATTGTTCACTCTGAGTTGCTTAAAGACGTTCTTGTCCAACAATTCCGCTTGCCCCAACAACGAGTTAATGTGCTGCCGCATGGGGAACTGGGCACTCTGTTTCAGCAATGGGCAGGCGGAGGTGGTCAGGTGGTCGCCCGCGAACCTTATACATTACTGTTTTTCGGGCGCATTTGGCCTTATAAGGGTTTGAAATATCTGCTTGAGGCAATACCTTTGGTTGCCGAACGCATTCCCGAAGTCAAGCTGATTATTGCTGGACGAGGAGAAAATATTGGTGAATTATTGAATGATTCGGACAAAAAACGCTACGAAATTTTCAATGACTTTATCCCTGTTGAAGCTGTTGCGGGTTTATTTCAGCGGAGTTCGGTAACGGTTCTGCCTTATATTGAATCCTCTCAAAGCGGTGTAGCGGCGATCGCCTATGCGACAGGAACACCAGTTATTGCCTCCAATGTCGGCGGATTAGGGGAGATGATTCGCCACGAACAAGATGGACTGCTTGTACCGCCCCGTGATGTTCGCGCCCTCGCTGATGCCATCATTCAGCTGTTAAGCGATCCTCAAAAGCATCGCCAGATGCAAGCGGCAGCGGTGAATCGCTGTCAGCAAGACTTGAATTGGTCGAATATAGCTGCTCAAACCGTTGAAGTTTACAAACATGCGATCTCCGCGAATCCCAAGGGGATTCGCCAAGGGCGATCGCAGCAGCGCTGACGCCGCAAAAGTACCTCCAGAATCGGTTGATGAAAAAACTCTTACTATTTGCCGAAAAGGCATTCACCGTTCTGTCTTTAATCCATTATTCAGGAGGTCCATTAGTTGTCATTCTTTCAGGAGGGGCAAGTGAAGGGGACGACTCGGAAAGTAGTTCGGATTTTGCCTTGATTCAGTTGATCTTCTTAGTTATTTATCTGATCACTTTTTGCTTACTGCTTTTACGGTGGAAAAAGGTAATTAAGGTAATTACTAAAGATAAGTTTATCTGGCTATTGGTGGGGCTGGCTGTCTTCTCCATTTTTTGGTCTGATGCGCCTGACTTAACCAGAAGCCGCACTATTGCCCTAGTCGGCACAACCCTATTTTCACTCTATTTAGCTAGCCGCTATAGCTTAAAAGAGCAATTGCAGTTACTGGGATGGACATTTGGTATAGCCATAGTCGCAAGTTTTTTGTTTGCTGTGGGATTGCCAAAATATGGGCGGATGAGCGGAGTTCATTTAGGAGCTTGGCGGGGAATTTATAACCATAAAAACGTTCTCGGCAAAGTCATGGCTCCTAGTACCATTGTGTTTTTACTCCTTGCTCTTAGTGCGCAAAAAAAACGCTGGATTTTCTGGGGTGGATTGGGTTTGTCCATATGGCTAATCATAGCGTCAAGAGCATCATCACCCATAATTAATGTTTTCATTCTTATAATTGAATTATTTTTCTTCCGGATTTTATGGTGGCAGTATGACTTCATGATTCCCACCCTCATGGGAATCTCAACAATAAGTATAATTATCTATTCATTGGTGGCTACTAACCCAGAGGCGATCGCGGCTTTATTCGGCAAAGATTTAACACTTACTGGTCGGACAAATTTTTGGCCATTTATCATAGATAAAATCTGGAAAAATCCTTGGCTGGGTTATGGATTTGGTGCATTTTGGCGGGGTTTAGATGGTCCATCTGCTGATATCTGGTATGCATCAGGTTGGCAACCACCAAACAGCCACAATGGCTATTTAGATCTTCTCGTTGAGTTGGGATTAGTCGGCTTCTCAATATATCTAATTGACTTTGTAACAAGTTTACAGAAGGCATTAGTCTACATCATGTCTGTGAAAACATCTGAGGCTTTTTGGCCCGCAATGTTTCTCACGTATATTGTGCTAGCAAATCTCACAGAAAGCACACTAATTATCCAAAATAACTTCTTTTTTGTTATCCAAGTAGCAATATTTTTTTCAATACGGATAGCGCAGGAACAAGTAAGAATTCAGGAGTCAGAATAAATGAGACAACCAGCCAAGACATTCCAAGACTTGATAGTTTGGCAGAAAGGACATCAGTTTGTCTTATCTATATATCAATTTACAGGTCAATTTCCTAAAACGGAAACCTATGGGCTTACCTCCCAGTTTAGACTCCTGACTCCTGACTCCTCAATTCTTACCAAAAATAATGGAGCAACCAAATTCTATGTATAAATCTACTGATAATCAAAAGCAAATCATCAGAGTATTAATGCTTGGCGCTAGTCTTGATATCCAGGGAGGGATTACATCAGTTGAAAAACTTATCCTCGAAAATGCCCCTCCAGAAATGCAAATTCATCATGTTGGTACGTTTGCCCCAGGCTCTGTAAGGCATAATGCGATGGTATTTATCAAAGCAATTAAAACACTTGCATGGACGCTGCTGAGAGGAGAAGCAGATTTAGTTCATATTCATTTTGCCGAAAGAGGCAGTACCATTAGAAAACTAATTATTGTACTCATTCTCTTAGCTTTTCGCCAGCCTTTTATTCTTCATGCTCACGGCGCAGCATATCAAGAGTTTTTTGCTGGACTTCCTAGTTTAGTGCAGAGAATGATAGCTGTTTTATTTGGTAAATGCACCAAGTTTATTGCTCTTTCCGAAAATTGGAGAAAATATTTTTTAGAAACATTTAGGCTAGATAAAAATCAAACTACAGTGCTTTATAATCCCGTCAACCTGCCATCAAATATTCCACAGCGTCGGGAACAACGGCAGGTAAAATTTGTATTTTTAGGACGTATCGGTAAACGTGGTGGCGCACTAGATGCAGCAAAGTCTATTATTTCTTTTCCTAAGCAAGATAAAGGAGCATTTGACCTAATTAAGGCATTTGCAGCACTGCCAGAATCAGATAGAAATTGTGCTGAATTAGTTTTAGCAGGAAACGGAGATTTAGAAATGGCTCAACAGCTAATTGTTGAATTAGCTGTTGAGGAAAAAATTACTATTTCCGCTTGGTTGAGTCCTGCACAACGGGATGCACTTTTGGCAGCAGCAGATGCCTTTATTTTGCCTTCATATAACGAGGGTCTACCCATGTCAATGTTAGAAGCAATGGCTTGGGGGTTACCTGTGATTGTAACGCCAGTTGGTGGCATACCTGAAGTTGTTAATCACAATCAGAACGGTTTATTAGTGCAACCAGGAAATCAAGAACAGTTAGTACAAGCTATGCAAAACCTAATTAGAGATGAAGGTTTAAGAATTTCGCTGGGAACAGCCGCCCGTCATCGCGTTGAGTGCTTTGATGTCAAAAATTACATAGCTTCATTATTAGCGCTGTACACATCAGTTATCACACAAGGCAATAATCTTAGTGTTACAAAGACAAAAATACAATTAAATAGCTAAAGCAATCCTAAATGATTCGTGAATCTCGAATTAGTCAAGCAAGGATTTGGGCGATCCCACCACCAGGAAATGCACCAATTGCGCTATCCTAAAATACCACATCAGACTGTAATATTTAGATGAGTTTGCCCTGCAATCAAGGCTGCTTTTTAGCATCTGTAGCATATAGCAATCCTATTTCATTTATAAAAATTAAAAGTGCAAGAAACCGGGTTTATCCACCTTCACGAATCATTTATGATCGCTATATTTAAAACAAAATAGTATCATCTACTGCTTCCGTATTTTTACTATGTTACTTTTAAATGCAGAGATGTTAATTTATTGTTGTGATCCAAAATATATAGTTAATTTAAATGCAAAAAAGAGTTCCAAAACCCTTAAAAAGTCTACCTTCTCTACTTCTTCAACCTCTCAATATTTCCTCAGTCAATAAACATTATTGATTGAAGAAAGTAGAAGTGTTTTATATCTTCTAGTACAGGGCGACAGAAATAACCAGACAGTTAGAAACAGGTGAAAACAAGCGTCTATGTATGTATTCCTCTCTCCTGACGACTGACGTCACGACTCCTGACTCCTTGTCCTAGTCTCTTCATGACATCAAATACCAATTAACCATTTATTATGAATCACCCGTTACCTAATAACCACTGTAGGCTATCAGTTATTATTCCTTCATATAACAGAGCCGTATTTTTGCCAGAAGCAATTGAGAGTTTACTCAGACAAACCTACCCTGTGTTCGAGATCATCGTGGTGGATGATGGATCAACTGATGAAACGAAAGAAGTTTGCGATCGCTACCCAACTGTACAATATATCTACCAAAGCAACCAGGGTGTTTCTGTAGCGCGTAATACGGGAATGCGCGTTAGTAAAGGAGAGTATCTGCTCTTTCTTGATAGTGATGATTGCCTTTTACCTAAAGCCGTTGAAATTGGCGTAAATTGCATCAATGCCCATCCAGAAGTTGGCTTTGTCTTTGGTAATTATATTTTTCAATCAATTAACCCTGATGGCTCATATACAACAGAAGAAATATATGAAAATCAACCAGAAGTGGCTTCCTATGCGACTATTCTGGCTGCTGAGCATAAAATCCAGTGTGCCTGTGTCATTTTTCGACGTGTCGCTATTGAGTCTGTAGGAGGGTTTGACCCAAATCTAGCGACGATGGAAGATATAAATTTATTTCTACGAGTTGCCCGTGAGTTCCCCATATACTTCCACAATCAAATAGTTTTTGAATATCGCTATCACGGTAGTAACTTATCAGCAAAATCGGCTGGAATGCTGATAAGTGCATTGCATTCCCATAGTCTGCAATGGAGTTACATTGAACAGAGTGGGAACAAAGAATATGAAGCAGCGTACGAACGCGGTAGGCAAGCCTGGATTACCCTTTTTGCAGGGCGACTACCCTACGCAATCATGGGATACATCAAAGCTGGACAGTGGGTTGCGGCTCTAGGCACTCTACGGTTGATATTAAATTACGACCCAAAACTAAAGTGTATTGATAGAGAAATCTACGAAGTATCTTATCAAGCTCTGCTCTCACACCTGCAAGAACTACCCATCCAGTCCTCACTCGCTTACTGGAAACAACAACTGGCAGGTGCGCCACCTTTATTGTCACTACCCACTGACCGACCACGACTAGCAGAGCAAAACGGACGTGGAAGCTCTCAATCCTTTGTAGTTTCTCAGGAACTAACGGAAGCACTCAGCTTATTGAGCAGACAGGAAGGTGCCACCCTATTTATGACCCTGTTAGCGGCGTTTAATACCTTACTCTACCGCTATACGGGTACAGAAGACATGGTGGTAGGTTCCCCCATTGCTAGCCGCGTTAATTCAGAAATTTTTGTGAACGCTGTAGCCCTCCGCACTGATATGTCTGGAAATCCCAGGTTTCAAGAATTACTGGAGCGGGTGCGGAAAGTGGCTTTGTTAGCTCAAAGTCATCAAGATTTGCCCTTTGAGATGCTGGTCGAGGAATTGCAGCCGCAGCGAGACTTAAGCTATTCACCCCTGTTCCAGGTGATGTTTGTCATGGAGGGAGATATTTCCCTACAAAAGATCGAGGTTTCCAGCTTAACTGCAAGTCCCTGGGTGGTGGAAGATACGAGAGCGAAGTTTGATTTAACGTTATTTTTAGAACAAACCAGCAACGGACTGGTAGGAAAGTGGGTGTATAACACTGACTTGTTTGATGCTGATACCATTGAGCGAATGAATGGGCATTTTCAAACAATGCTTGTGGCGATCGTTGCTAAACCAGAACAGCCCATTTCTGAGTTACCCCTGCTGACAGCCAAGGAGAGACAGCAGTTACTTATAGAATGGAATAATACTCAGACAGACTATCCCCAAGATAAATGTATCCATGAGTTATTTGAGGAGCAGGTAAAGCGTACCCCTAATGCAGTAGCAGTAGTATTTGAACAACAACAACTTACCTATCGGGAGTTAAATAGTCGGGCAAATCAATTAGCACATTACCTGAGAACTTTGGGAATTGGATCAGATGTGCCAGTAGGTATCTGTGTAGAACGCTCTTTAGAAATGGTTGTGGGACTACTTGGGATTCTCAAGGCGGGTGGAGCTTATGTGCCTTTAGATCCAGCTTATCCTCAAGACCGATTAGCTTATATGCTGTCAGATTCGCAGCTGCCAGTTCTTTTAACTCAGCAAGATTTAGTGTCCGTATTACCTGAGCATCAGGCAAAGGTAGTTTACTTGGATACTGACTGGAAAAATATTTCTCAAGAGAATGACGAGAATCTATTCAGTGGTGTGATTAAGGATAGGGCTTACATCATCTACACTTCGGGATCTACAGGAAAGCCGAAAGGCGTTCAAATTACTCATCAGGCTGTCACGAACTTTTTAAATTCCATGCAACTTAAGCCTGGATTGACAGACAAAGACATCCTCCTAGCCATCACAACTATTTCTTTTGATATTGCCGTACTGGAACTTTACCTACCTCTGATGTTAGGGGCTAAGGTAGTCTTGGTAAGTCGGGAAGTGGCGGTTGATGGGATAAGACTTTTGAAGTTGCTTTCGGAGTCCAAGGCTACAGTTATGCAAGCCACCCCAGCTACTTGGCACCTCCTTCTAGCAGCAGGATGGAATGGTCAATCGCAGCTAAAGATTCTTTGTGGTGGTGAAGCCCTATCCCAAGAATTAGCCTCTCAGCTTTTAGCCAGAGTTTCCTCTGTGTGGAATATGTATGGACCTACCGAAGCTACTGTGTGGGCTACGGCTTATGAAGTAAGCGAACAGCAATTCCTCGTCGGTACTCAAAAACCTGCAATATCTATTGGAAAACCTATTGGTAACACCCAAACTTATATTCTCGATCAATATCTTCAACCAGTTCCCATTGGAATTAACGGCGAATTATATATCGGTGGTGTATGTCTTGCCAGAGGTTACCTGAATCGTCCCGATTTAACCACAGAGAAATTCATTGCCAATCCTTTTAGCAATGAACCAAATTCTCGCCTTTACAAAACAGGTGATGTAGCACGGTATCTGCCCAATGGAGACATTGAATATATCAGTCGAATTGACAATCAAGTCAAGATTCGGGGTTTCCGCATCGAACTGGGAGAAATTGAAGTATTGCTAGCCAAACACCCAGAGATTCGGGAAATAGCTGTGATTGTCCGAGAAGATGTACCTGGTGATAAACGCCTAGTTGCCTACATTGTCCCTAATCAGGATCAAACACCCACAATTAATGACCTGCGTGAGTTCCTCTCGCAAAAGCTGCCAAAGTTCATGATCCCTTCGGCTTTTGTGACACTGGATGCCTTGCCACTGACACCCAACGGCAAAGTTGACCGCCGTGCCTTGCTTGGGTACAGTCTGCCTAGTGATTCTGTATCCTTAGGTACTACGCCCGTGGCGAACAATGGCAAAGTAGACAGCCATGCCTTGCGTCATACATCCAGAATTAGCTTAGACACTGGCTTTGACGATACAAGAAATTCCACAGAAGAGATTTTAGTAGCTATCTGGGCAGAAGTCTTGGGTCTGAAACACATAGGTATCCATGACAACTTCTTTGCATTGGGAGGTCATTCGCTCCTAGCTATGCGCCTGTTTACTGAAATCGAAAAGACTTTGGGGACTCGGCTATCTTTAGCTACTCTGTTTCAGAAACAGACTATTGCGGAACTGGCGACTATTCTACACCAAGAAGAATCTTCTCCAGAATGGGAATCGCTCGTGATGATTCAACAAGGTAAGCCTACAAAACCGCCTCTGTTCTGTATTCATGCTATTTGGGGTAATGTCCTATTCTATAGGAAGTTGACGCACTATCTATTGCCAGATCAACCCTTCTATGGACTACAAGCGCAAGGACTTGACGGTAGGCGATCGCCACTTACCTCAATACCAGAAATGGCATCTCACTACATCAAAGAAATGCAAAGGATTCAACCTCAAGGACCTTATTTTTTGGGGGGCTTTTCCTTGGGGGGTCAAATAGCCTTTGAAATTGCCCGACAACTTCACGCACTTGGTCACGAGGTGAGGTTGCTGGCTGTATTTGACTCTGGATCTCCTTTGGTTACCCAAGGTCGTGCAGATGCTACTAACACTAAACCCAAAACCCTATGGCAGTCAAGCTTCGCACATTTAAATAATCTGCTCAATTTGAAACCGCGAGATCAAATAAATTATTTGTGGGAAAGAATCAATTGGCATCTGACAGCAGGGAAGGCAAGTATTTTCTACAGGTTGTATCTGCGTTACATAAAGCGGTCATTTATGGATCTACGAATTCTTGATGTGGCTTCGGCTAATCATCAAGCTTTCAGAAGCTACACAGCCCAAGAAATTTATCCTGGCAAAGTAACTCTCTTCCTATCAGCGAGCAGGTTTCAAAAATTGGAAGATGACCCCCAATTATGGGGTAAGGTGGTAACTGGTGGAGTAGAAATTTATCAAATATCCGGAGCAACCCATACAACTCTTATGGAGGAGCCAAACGTGAAGTTTTTGGCTGAAAAATTGACTGTTTGTTTACAGCAGGTACAGGCAGATAGCACTTTATTAGTTAGTTAGCTTACAGCCATTTTCAGGTAAATAGACCACAGTTGTAGGGGCGACCGGCCGTTCGCCCCTACAAATGGTGTGGTTCATTTATGTGAAAACTGCTGTAACTCTTAAGGAACACATTTTGGAACCCTTATCCCGCTGGACTTTCAGGAAATCTAGAAAATGTGTTCCTTTCATATGTTGCTAGTGGCGATCGCCGCTAGTGAGATGCTCAGATCTTGCACCACCGTCTTGTTGCGAAAATCAGAGCAACAAAAAGCCTATCCCGATCGTAGGGTGGGCACTGCCCACCTACCCTGAGGAGGAGAAGGTGCAAGATGTCAGTTAAGGTACATCAAATCAAAAAAGGCTTGTTGGCAATGTCAGAACGACGTAAACTAGCAGTTAATTCTGTATCCATGTTAGTCAATAGGTTAACGCAAGGAATTGTGACCTTTGTGCTAACTGCGGCTATAGCTCGTACTCTAGGAGCCTATGCCTTAGGGCAATACCTACTGGCAATAAGCTATTACTACATTTTTGTAAACCTTGCTTCTCAAGGTTTTAAGACTTTGTTTACCAGAGAACTAGCCCGCGATCCAGAAATAACACCAGTCTATCTGGTAAACGGTACCTTATTGCAGTTTGTTTTCAGCATTATCGGTTATGTAGCAATGGTTGTTGTGGTGTTCCTACTACATTATAGTGCTGACACTTCATTTATTTGTTACATTATGGGCTTGACTATCGTGCCGTTTGCGCTTTCTAACGTCACGGAGGCAATTTTCCAAGCCCAAGAGAAAATGCACCTGATTGCTATCTCTACAGTGCCAGTTTATATTCTGCGTTTATTGGCAATGCTTTGGGCAATGCAGCTCCACTATGGAATTGAATATGTTGCTGGCATATTAATATTTTCAGAATCACTAATTCTGGTAATTGAATGGATTTTATTAACAAAGATAGTTAAACCAAAATGGCAGATAGATCAAGATTTCATCTGGAACACTATCAAGGCTACTCGGACATTTTTTGCGATTGAAGGAATAGGTATTATCGCTACTAAGATAGACATACTCATCCTCTCCATTTTAGGGAGTGAGTTTCTAATTGGTATTTATGGCGCCATGTCACAATTGCTGCAACCCTTCTACATTATTTCTAATAGCTTAACTTTGGCAGCCTTTCCAGGTATGTCAAAAGCAGTATATTTAGGAAAGGAGAAGCAGCGTGAGTCAACAGAAAACGTAATTGAAATCCTACTTTGTATTGGTTTACCTTTTTTCTTAGGATTGTTGTTTTTTGGAAAAGAGCTACTATTATTTATCTATAAAGATCCCAGTTTTGCACAGGCAATTATAATTCTACATATCATTTCGTTATCACTTATTACATCTAACTTTTCCCGCTCGTTTAGCTACCTACTCATAGCGAATGGTTTCGAGAAATTTAATCTTTTGGAAGTGGTGATCACTACTACTGTGGGAGGATTAGCAGGTGTGGTGTTGATTTCCCAGTATAAGTTACTAGGCGCAGCCCTAATGAGTTTGGCAATGAGTTTTACTAACTTTAGCATATTTACATATGTTGTATATACTCGCCTATTTTCATTGCACTTATGGCGACTTATGCGTCGTCCGCTGCTAATTAGCGTTTTCATGTTGATTGTATTTTTGATCCTGCAAAAAATTCATTTGGATTTTTTATTAACTATAATTTTAGCAACTTTTTCTTATGGCTTTTTCGCTGGTTTACTGACTATTCGTGCATTTGGAGGATTTGGTTCTGTATGGCAAAAACTTTTAAGCAAAGGCAGTTGATTTATCGGTTGAGGAAGTCACAAAAGAGGTAGTAAATTCAGTAGATCACAAACTTTTTTCAAGAGGGCGATCGCTAGAAAATCTTGTAGTTTATGATACTTTTTGCCAGCCACCTCTTTAAGCAGCAGAGGGATTAATTATAAGCATTGCTTATAGGTTAGTGGGATTTTTTTATTTAACATTAACCTGACGGAAGATAGATACCTTGAATGACTTGATATTTTCGCTCAACAGCTTGACAAATAAAAGCTAACATTTGTTTTAAGCTGAATAGTTTACGATAGATTAATCGCCCACCTCTTCTTTTTTGACTAATTTTGAGCCAGAGGAGATTTACCCAGATATTAACTAGGATGAAAGAGATCCCAACGAATAATAATCTTAAGGCTGGTTTTTTATTAGTTGTTCGGATGCGACAGAAATTTTTTAATCTATAACTACTTTCAATTCCAAACCTTTTTCTATAATCTTGATGGATGTAAGATAAACTGGTGACTACTTTGTTGACAACATAAGCGAAGTATTCGATTCCGGGAAGTGCCCCTTTTTCCTTTCTTATACTTACAAACAATCCATAAGTTAAAAGTTACTGTATTATCTGCTACCAATAAAATGCCTTGTCTCAATAGTACCTTCACCTCCTCTATGGTCAGATACTCCCGCCTCCTATAATCTTCATTCTTTTTTCTCTCCAGCATTCCCCATCAACACCTCTACTGTCTGTAAAACGTCTCATTTTTAATGAGTTTACACCAGTATTTAATTAAGTAGGTTTGCGCAAATAATATTAATTATGTAAATACATTTTAAGCCTAGGGTGCGTTAGCGAAGCGTAACGCACCCTACATAGACTGATGATTCATTTTGTATGAGTTTACATCACCATTTAATTAGTTATACGAGCGGCAATAGCTATAAATTCACATTTTAGAGCTAAAACTTTAAAATAACTACACAATTTATTACGGGTAAATACACTTATAAATCCAGATATTTCGGGAATAGACTTGATGATAAGCACTTGATAGATAACCTTATTTATCAAGTCTTATGGATATTTTATGTGAATGGGAGTTTGAAAGGAGCTTTGCCCAAACATAGCCCCAATTATTGACTACAAAAATATAAAATTCCGTGTTCCAAATAGCACCAAGATGAGCGCAACCATGGATTTTTTGAGGTTTCAAAACTTTGAAACCTTATTCCTAGGCTGAGACTTGTCTAAATTGTCTTGAATTATAATAACTTGAAGATAGCGCAGTATGCAAGCCACACTTGAGAAAATATCGCCTTTAGAATCTCGTTACATTCTGACTATGCGCGTAGACGCTACTAGCTATGAAGATGCAACCCAAAGAATTTTAGCTTGGACGGAAAAAAGAGAGAGCAAATGTGTTTGTGCATCCAATGTTCACATGACAATGGAAACTTATGATAATGGACTATTTGCCCGCATAATTAACAGTGCCGATTTGATTACGCCTGACGGTATGCCTTTGGTATGGGCTTTACGCACTCTTGGTGTCAAAAATGCCTCGCGAGTTTACGGCCCGACTCTTACCTTACATGTGTGTAAAGCAGCTGCACAGAAAGGTATCCCTATTGCTCTGTATGGCGGCACACCAGAAAGTTTAGCTGCATTTGTCGAGTTTTTGGAAAAGCAGTTCCCAGGTATTAAGATTGTCAGCCACATTTCGCCGCCTTTCCGTCCATTGACAACGGAGGAAGATGCTGCTTTCACTCGCCAAATTGTCGAATCAGGAGCGCAAATTTTGTTTGTAGGTATTGGTTGTCCCCGACAAGAATTTTGGATTGCGGAACATAAAGACCGAATTCCAGCAGTAATGCTAGGTGTAGGAGCAGCTTTTGATTTTTATTCCGGTCGAGTCAAGCAAGCTCCTAGCTGGATGCAGAAAATAAGTTTAGAGTGGTTATTTAGGCTGATAATGGAACCAAAACGTTTGTGGAAGCGATATTTTAAGCATAACCCTCGGTTTGTGCTGTTTTTCCTCATACAATTGCTGGATAGCTGGTTGGGATTAAGATTATTTGCACCCAAACATTAATCAATTTAAGTTTACAGTCTAGCCACTGACACAAAAAATAGCCTAAAATCAGCCAATAGTTTTCGGTGAGTCCAATGAACCTTGGAGATCCCCCCAACCCCCCTTAAAAAGGGGAGCTAGGTGGGATCTTGAGTGTTGCAATAAAACATTAACCGAAATTTATTGTAGAACCAGCCCTTTCAAGGTGTTGTGTAATTGGTCTTGTTGTTTCGTGGAATTTGATTTTTGTTCAAAGCCTGCTTTTGGTTGTACCCATTTGATTTGTAAAAAATGAACCGCAAAGGATGCAGAGGAAGAGAAAGATAGAAACTACGGACTGATGAGCGGATTGCTATATATAGCTGTTATTTATTATGTCTAAAAATAGATTGCTGACACTCAATGTTGGTCTAGCTTTCATCGCTGGTTTAACTGCAACTTCTGTTATCAAAATTGTCAATGCTAATAGTAGTTCTAGGTTCAATCAAAATCCAACTCAAGATACATATTGGGCGGGTTTTGAGACCCAAGAAGTCGGCGGAACGAAAGCTGCTACTAAAAGCTCAGGCAAAACATACTATGTTGATAATAGTAAAGGAAATGATAGTAATCCCGGCACAACACAAACTCTTCCATTCAAGACAATACAGCAAGCCAATCAAAAAGTTGCGGCTGGAGATATTGTTTATGTAAAAAATGGGACTTACGACGAAAATCTCACGGTCATAAAGTCTGGAACCTCTAATAATTGGATTGTTTTCCAAGCTTTTCCCGGTCACAAACCATTTGTTAGAGGAACTCAAGACGGGACTTTTAGAATAGAGGGCAATTACATAAAAATAATTGGTTTTAGAATTACCTCCACTCAAATGGGGTCGGGGATTCATGTTGGTAAGGGAAACCACCACACACAAGTTCTCAATAATGAAATTCACGACTCTGGGTGTGGGGGTATTTCCGGGCAAGAAACAGATTATCTGTATATTGAAGGCAATGTTTCTTATCGCAATGCATTCAGATCGCCTTATCAATGCAGTGGTATTTCCATTTATCAGGCTAAAGCTTATGATAACAAATCTGGATTTCACAATATAATTAGAGGCAATATTTCTTACTCAAATGAGAACAAATTGCCCAGAGGTGATGGAAAAGTTACTGATGGAAACGGTATTATTATCGACGATTTTAGGCACACCCAAGGTGAGAGGCGATCGCCAAAATATACAAATTGGACGTTGGTTGAAAATAACCTTGTTTTTGACAATGGTGGTAGAGGAATCCATGTTTTTCAAAGCGACAATGTTCTCGTCAGAAATAATACAGCTTTTAAAAACTTAAAATCTCCTAATTTAGACGGTACTTTCAACGGAGAGTTAACCACATTGTTTTCTTCTCATGTGCAGTTTTATAAAAATATAGCCTATGCCAGCGATCAGTCTAAAAAAACTTTTGCCGATGACTATTCTAGCAATAATCGATGGGATGACAATGTATCTTACAATGGCTCGGCTTTTATCAAAGGTGCTCATTCCAATGCTATTTTTGGTAGCTCACTTTGAAGATAGGACTGCTATATCATTCCCTAATGTAGAAAAAGCCCTGCTATTAATTCAGATATATAGATAAATATGGAATATAAAGAATCGATTGATTTAGATTTAAATCGCTATTTATTAATATTTAAACGCCAGTGGATGTTTGTTGGCAGTATTTTTGTGGCGACAGTTGCTCTCAGTTATGTAGCGACAACATTCATGAAGCCATCCTATGAAGCAGAAGGGAAGCTATTATTTAAAATTCCCTCTTTTCAAGTAATAGGTTCTAATCTCTTGCCTAGTAGTTCTGAAGGACAAGCCACAGGAGATTTGAAACCGCTTGTAGCAACTCAAAATCCTATCAATACTCAGATAGAAGTTATTTCTTCCCCTCCTTTGTTGCAGCGGACAATAGATGAATTAAAACTCAAAAACAACAAAGGTGAATCGCTGGAAGTTGGAGTGCTAGAAAAAGGTTTGACTCTAAAAATTGTTGGTGGCACAGATGTGTTGCGGGTTTCCTATAAAAGCCGTAAACCTGAAGAAGCAGCGGCAGTAGTCAACGAAATTATGAGTCTTTATTTAAAAAATGATATTATTACAAATCGTTCTGAAGCAAAAGAAACTCGTCAATTTATGGACAAGCAGCTTCCTAAAGCTCAAGCTGCCGTCCACGAAGCAGAAGTAGCGCTACGCACATTTAAACAGAACAATAACGTTGTAGATCTATCAGAGGAGTCAAAGTCAGCTGTTGCAATGATTGGGAATTTAGATGGCGAGATTAATACTGTTCAGGCTCAACTGGATGAGGTAAACGCCCAAACCAATGAACTGCATCAGAAAGTAAATCTGAATTCCCAAAAGGCGATCGCTCTTGTTGCTCTCAACCAGTCACCAGCAGTGCAGGGAATTCTCACACAACTCCAAGAGTTAGAGCGACAGTTAGCAATTGAGCGCAGCCGTTTCCTAGATGAAACCCCCATAATCACTGACCTAGAAGCAAAAAAAGCCAACTTAGAAGCCCTCCTGCAAAAGCAAATTGAACAGAATATTGGCAATCAAACAAAAGTTCCGCAGAGACTATTGCAGATGGGAGAACTCAGACAAAGCCTGATCAAAGATTTCCAGCAGTCAGATGTGCAGCGTCTTGGCTTGGCTAAAAAACTCACCTCTCTGTACAATTCCCGGTCAGCCTACCAACACCGGGTGAAAATCATACCTTTGTTGGTACAAAATCAGCGTGAGCTAGAACAGAATGTTGAAGTCGCCCAATTTACCTATCAAACTCTATTGAAAAAGGTTCAAGAATTACAGGTTGCGGAAAATAAAAATACAGCTAATGCCCGGATTATTACTGAGGCTTTAGTTCCGAAAAATGCAACATTAAGTCAAAAACCCATCGTTTTGGCGCTCGGCATGATGTTGGGTTTATTTTTGTCCACTAGTACTGTTCTCTTTGTAGAAATGAGAGACAAATCTCTAAAAACACTTAAGGAAATCAGAGAGATATTTGGATACACAATGCTAGGGATTGTTCCCTTGTTAACTAAAAAGGTGTCCAGTCATCGATATGCAGAATCAACACCTCCAGAAATTGCTGTCAGAGATACGCCCCACTCCTTGACAAGCGAAATTTACCGCATGATTCAAGCTAATCTGAAATTTCTTAGTTCAGATAAGGTGTTGAAAACTATTGTGGTAACTAGCGCACTTCCTAAAGAAGGCAAGTCCACAGTTTCAGCTAATTTAGCGGCTGCGATCGCTCAACTAGGGCGTAAAGTTTTACTCATTGATGCAGATATGCGAGTTCCTTCGCAGCATTATCTCTGGCAGCTAACTAATGCAGCAGGTTTGAGCGAGGTACTTGTTGGTCAGGCTGAATTCAACACTGCTGCGTGTAAGGTAATGGATAATCTTGATGTCTTAACTGCTGGAGTTAAACCTCCTAATCCACTTGCTTTACTCGATTCTAATCGCATGGCATCACTCATTGAAGATTTTTCAAATCAATATGACTTTGTCATTATTGATGCCCCTCCCCTGCTCTTTGCCGCCGATGCTCTAACTTTAAGCCACATGACTGATGGGATTTTGTTAGTGGCTCGACCTGGAGTCATTGATTATAGTAGTGCTAGTGCTGCTAAAGAAATGTTACAGAGTTCCGGTCACAATATCTTAGGTTTATTGGTTAATGGAATGATTGAGAAGAATGAATCTAGTAGTTATTTTTATCATTCCAAAGAATATTTTTCTGCTGAAGGGGTGATTAAAGAAGCTAGTACAAAACGACCGAAATAAAGCTACCATTCAAAATTGCGAAAAGGTTACGTCATAAGCTTTTTTAATTTTTAATTTTTAATTCTATCTCAGCCTTCATCTGCGGGAAGGAGTACATGTAGCCAGATTGTCTCAGGCAGAGATTGCCCTAAATCTGACTATGGTTCTCCTTGCAAAATCTGCATATCGCGGCCGCGTTGCTGATTCAATTAATGATCGGTTCAACTAGAATTTTTCATTGTTTTGGCTGGAACTGGGAGAAATTTGCGGAAAACCCAGTACAAATAGACGAAGAGCAAACTCACTAAAACTAGCAGCATAACGCCCAGAATCGTTCCATAAGCCTTTGTATGCCACCACGACCTATTTAGCACTACTCCCAACATCTGTACAGGTTTGCTCAATAAACGGAAAGAATTTTCCTGGTTAGAGTGACGGGTTTCGATTGTGGAGGACTCTCTTGCCTTCAGTTGCACGGTTACCATTCTCACTACTCCTGATCGCTACAAAATACTGTAACTCTATCGAATTAAAGTATTATGTAAGATTATGACATAGTCTACTCAAGGAGGCAATTCCGAATTTCGTTCTATACAAACTCCATCATGTCTCTTGCTTTTTCCAGCCATCTATGAGATGTTGATATTTCATGGTTACTACGGTATCACGGTAAATTTACCGGAATACAAAATTAAGTAGATTGGGTAAGCCGAGTTTCAGTTGCTCCTTAACGCCTCTAGTACAAGGGTGTAGCCAGCTATGTCTGAATCACTTTAGGGAATTTGGATTTCCGTTGGTCGCTATGCTGACCGAATTTATGCTGCGTATCCGACGCCTGCAGCCTGTGGCATAGAAAGAGTCTAAATAGATCAATGCTTTCAAGAGTGTACTAGTACCGCAAGGCGTTCGTCAAAAGTCACTCATGTTTATATCTCAGTTTTAAATGGTTACTTTATTTACGCCGACCTGTACTATAGGAATCCTAAATCATTCATGAAAAATTTTAAGTAGTGTAGGGGAGCCACCCTCGTGCGCGGAGAGAAGTTGCAAGGAGGGTTTCCCTCCGA
>CAZZXJ010000020.1:7709-22517 GCA_964657905.1 uncultured Stigonema sp. | reverse complement strand
TAACAACTAACAACTAACAACTAAAGTGAAAAAACTAACCTGGCTAATTTGGGGATTAAGTGCTTCCTGCTTGAGTGTGCCGGTACTTGCTTTAGAAACTTTCCTTGCAAGCAACGGCATTGATGCTTTTAAATTACATCAACATCCATATAATTTGATCGGTCGTAAGATTGCTATTGGTCAAGTGGAAATTGGGCGTCCCGGCAAGTTCGGGTTGGATAAAGCGGTGTCTAAAAATCGCTCTGTATCCCTAGCAGGAGTATTCTCACGGACTCGACCTGCCAAGTCCAATAGCGGTGTTGATCCCCACGCTTACAATGTTGCTGGGGTCATGGTCAGTACAGATAAAGCCTTACCAGGAATTGCCCCAGGAGCGCGACTGTACTCATCTGCCGTTGGTGCCACCAAAAATATGGGTCAGCCAGAAGAGTGCTTATCGGCGCAGTATGTAGCACTACAAAATGGTAGGGATGTTCGTGCAATTAATTTCAGCTTTGGCGAACCCTTAAACCGCGATCCGCGACCGGAAGCTGTCTTAGACGGCAACGCTTTACTAACGCTATGTATTGACTGGTCTAGTCGTGTACACAATGCCCTCTATGTCATTGCTGGCAACCAAGGTAAGGGAGGCATTCCCATCCCTACAGACAATTATAATGGCGTGAATGTGGCTTTTTCTTCCCAGATGGGAGGGTTTTCTCATCGGCGAGGGGTGTTTAATAAAGTTGACGTTTCTAATCTGGCAACTGCTGATCCGGGAATGAACCGGCGATTAGCTGGAAGGGAAATTAATCTTGGTTCACGTCGTTCCATCAGTTTAGTTGCTCCTGGTAGGAATATTCGTGTAATCAATCCAGATGGCAAAACCAACTATGTCACGGGGACGAGTTTTGCAGCACCTCTGGTTACGGCTACAGTAGCGCTGTTGCAGGAATTTGGTGATAGACAACTGCGAACAAAACAACCTAACTGGAGCATTGCTTCTCGCCGACATGAAGTCACGAAAGCGGTATTGCTGAATTCAGCAGATAAGATTCAAGATACTGGTGATGGCTTGCGGTTGGGAATGAGCCGGACGCTTATTGATAAACAAAATCGAGATTGGCTGGCAACTGAAGCATACAAAAACCCAAAAATTCCTTTAGACGTCCAAATGGGAGCTGGTCATTTGAATGCGTTTCGTGCTTATCGGCAATTTAGTGCTGGTCAATGGAATCCATCACAAACTGTGCCAGCCATGGGCTGGGATTATCGGACGGTGAATGTTGGGACATCTGTGGAATATATGCTCGCCAAACCGTTACAGCAGGGGAGTTTTATTGCCATCACCCTAGCTTGGGACAGATTGGTGGAGTTAGACGATCAAAATAAAAATGGTGAGTATGACGCAGGGGAGGAGTTTCGCGATCGCGGCTTAAACAACCTCTACCTCTACCTAGTTAAAGCAGATGCTTCTTCAACAGAAGCAGCTGCTATTTGTTCCTCAATCAGTGAAGTTGATAGTGTGCAACATATTTTCTGTCCTGTTCCTGCTACGGCTCATTACAAAATCCGCGTCCAGTTTCACCAAAAGGTAAATGAAGCTACTCAGCCCTACGGCTTAGCTTGGTGGAGTGTACCGGCTAAGTAGGGCATGGGGAATGGGGCATGGGGCATGGGTTATGGTTGATGGATGGGTTTTGGGGTTTTGGATGGCGCAACCTGATTTTGAGGATTTGGAAGTTTACCAACTGGCTGAGAAGCTAGCTAATGAAATTTGGCAGATTGTTAAGGAATGGGATTACTTCACTAAAGATACAGTAGGCAAGCAAATTGTTCGGGCTGCTGATAGCGTTTGTGCGAATCTTGCTGAAGGTCGAGGTCGGTATAACGACCAAGATAATCGGCGTTTTGTCAAAATTTCTAGAGGGTCTTTGTATGAAACAATAAGCTGGTTGAGACTAGCCTACGCTAGACAGCTATTGACAACTGAACAGGTAAACAGATTCAAACCAATTCTTGATGACCTATCACCCAAGCTCAATGCTTACCTAAAATCAATAGGGAAAAGGACATAGGACAAAACTTCTTCCCCATGCCCCATGACATGCTGTTGCCAAAACTGTAACCGCCCAATAGTTACCTCACCTAAAATGCCATAGTCGAAAGAAAGTCTGTGGGGATAATGGTGGTAAGATGAAGCATAAATTTAGTCATGCTCGGGAAAATTTCCTGCAAAGACGTTATGGTGTTCGTTTGGGAAGACGTTACGTTCTAGCAGCAGCTGGTGTTGTTCTCATTAGTGTATTAGGGTGTTCTCAAATCAATAGTAGTACGAGCGCCCTTGCTCAATCTGCTTTGCCAGAGTCAGAATCTCCCATATCGAAAAGAAAATTGAATCCTGATACCAGACTTGTTACTGCTAATACTAAATTTGGCTTCAAACTGTTTTCAGCAGTTCTCAAACAAGATATTAGCAAAAACGTTTTTGTCTCACCTTCAAGTATAGCGTTCGCCCTTGCTATGACCTATAACGGTGCCAGTGGTTCTACTCAAGAAGCAATGGCAAAGACACTGGAGTTACAGGGAATGAGTCTAGATGCGATCAACTCCTCTAACGCGGCATTAAAAACGCTTTTAGAAAACAGCGACCAGAAAGTGCAACTGAATGTTGCTAACTCGCTTTGGGCAAGTCTAGACACTAGGTTTCAGCCAGAATTTCTCCAGAAAAATCAAGATTTTTACACAGCTAGGGTAACAAATTTAAACTTTAGAGATGCAGATGCACCTAGGGTGATAAATCAATGGGTTCAGGAGAACACACGCGGAAAAATCAATAAGATCGTCGAAAAAATAGATCCAGATCAGGTGCTATTTCTCATCAATGCCATCTACTTTAAAGGAATCTGGACAAATGAATTCGACAAAAAGCAAACGGCTAATTATCAATTTAAACTCACATCAAGCCAACAGAAACAATACCCGATGATGTCACAAACGGGTAAGTATAGATATTATGAAAACGAACTATTTCAGGCGATAAATATACCTTATGGTAGAGATGGTAAGATCAGCTTTTATATTTTCTTGCCTAAGCAGAATAGCTTAAATGCCTTCTATGAAAACTTAAACACAGAGAACTGGGAAAAATGGATGACTCAGTTTAGCAAGCAGGAAGGATTTATTCGCTTGCCCCGCTTCAAAATTGACTATGATGTCACACTTAATCAGGCACTCACAGCTTTAGGTATGGGTGAGGCTTTCAGCAACGGAGCGAATTTTTCCGGTATGGGGAAAAATCTCAAAATTAGCGAGGTAAAACAGAAAACTTTTGTCGAGGTAAATGAAGAAGGTACAGAAGCCGCGGCGGCGACTTCTGTCGGCATAATGACATTATCAGCTCGAATGCCAGACCAAGATCCATTCCGGATGATTGTGGATCATCCCTTCTTTTGTGCGATTCGGGATAATCAGACAGGAAGCATTTTGTTTATGGGTTCAATTGTAGACCCACAGTCTTAAGAAGGTTCAGGAACGCCACGAGAACGACTGACCTCAGTGTTAGCAGGCGATGCTTCTGATATAGTTGGTGCATTTACCTCACTAGGACGATCACTTTGCTGCGGAACCAAAGCCTCCACTCGGTGAGAATCCCTACTTTCCTTGTCTATACATATATCTTCCTCAGAAGCAAGGCTTTCATCGAAGTTACCGCTTTGTACACGAGGGCGCAAAGCGCTTAAAGCCGTCTTAATGACAACAGCGGTGGGTACTGCCAAAATTATACCCAGGAAACCGCCGACCCTTGCTCCTGTCAATACCGAAATCAGCAACCAAACTGGGTTTAAACCAGTAAAACTCCCTAAAATGCGGGGGGCGATGAGGTTTTCGAGAATTTGCTGCACAATGACTGCTGCAATCAACATCCTCACTCCCATGGTGATATCTTGCAGCGCCACCAGCAATGTTGTTGTGGCTATACCCACAGAACCTCCGTAGGGAACTAGTGCCATGATGCCAATAGTTAAGCCAAATAGCAAACCAAATGGCACTTTTAGCCACAAAAAGGTTGGAATGAGGGCTGATGCCATACAGGTAGAGACAATGAGCTGGGTGATGAAGAAATTTTGAAAGCTGAGGCGTATTGTTTGAGAAAAAGCCTCGCGGAATCTAGTGGGTAGCCAATCTACCAAACTCTGCCAAAGTTCATCTCCATGCTGCAAGAGATAAAAAGTCAAAACCATCGTCAAGAGAAAGTCCAGCAGGCTTGTAAATGTAACTACAGCCAGATTCAAAACTTGTCCGGCGATCGCCTGTAATTGTCCCTTGACGCGATCGTTGATTTGCCCCACCAAAGCGTCAAGGTTTACCGGGATGCCAAAGCTTTCTGCCTTCTCGTTCAACATCATCAACTGATAGCGTCCAGAATCAATTAATTCTGGCAAGCGAGCCACTAATTGCTGAGCTTGGGTTAGGGCTAGCGGAAACAGGGTGACACCCAGCGCCAATAAAATTGATAAAGCGAGTAAAAAGACTAAGATAGCAACTTGCTCTCGCTTAGCACCATGACGCACCATCCAGCTTACGGGATAATTGAGCAGAAACGCTAAAACCGACGCTCCGACTAAAATGACTATCAGCGAGTGAAAGTATTGAAAAATTGCTGAAATCGCCCAACCATTAAGCACTAGCAGCGGAGCGAACAGAGTGATCGCGCCTATTTGGGCTATTGGTGTTAGTGTCTGCCACCAGTCGAAAAGCTTGCGTGTCGTCTGCATCTGCTGATTGCCGGATAAAACTAAATAAATTTTTCCTAATGATCTATTATCTCTGACTACATCACTGTCATTCATCTGTCTTACTTAGGATTAAGCTGATCAAAATGAAAAATCTTGAACATTTGGACAATCCACAATTGACAGGGGGGGGAGATGAGCCAGAGAGGGAGAGCAATTCTTCTTTCACCCCCACACCGCCTCACCCCCTTACCCCCTCATCCTCTACCACACTGCTACTTCTGTATTTAATTCCAGTCATCGGCTTTTTCCCATCCCTGTGGACTCTCTATTGTCGCCAAGGAAGTCGGGAACAACTTGCTGTTAGTCGTCTGTCTATTACTTTGGCACTTAGTTGGGTTTTGGGATATTTTTTATTAGCAACTGGGGCAGCTACTTCAGAATTTTTAACACTGCGTCTACTAATACTGAATAGCTTTCTCACTTCTGGTTACTTTTTAGTCAGTATATGGTTGATTGTTCACACAGTTAGGGGTAAGTCTAAGCGCTTACCAGGATTTAGCAACTTCGCCGAGCGCGTGCTTGGCAAGTACTTGTCTTAATCTGTTTCACCGATTTCGTGTACTTTAAATTTTCAGAACTCAAATAGGATTGCTATACTGCAATAAAACGTCTCCTGATTAGCCGAAAAGTCGGAGAAATACTTCTATAAGTGTTTTGGTAGACACTCAGGTGGCAAATTTACCACTGATATTTATAGAGTTAGCTGTAATAGCTTAATTCTTCTGCTTTTTAGCCAGCAGATAAGCAAGAATTTGATCAGTTAAGTGTGAGGAAGTTTGTGACCACTCAAAGAACTTCGGAGCAAGAAGACCATTCTGCACTCCGCCCCAATTCCAGTAACAGCGATGCCACTCGCCCTAAATCTGGACGCTGGTTGGGGTTTTGGCTGGGTATGAGCGGTCTTGCAATGGTATCAGCGACAGTAGGGGCGCTGTTTGCGGTTTCTTTGACCAGTAAACCATTATTACATACAGAGCTTAGTCCAGATGAAGCAGCGGTATTTGATAGCGATCGCATTGCTGGCAGTGGGCTGCGGCTTTCAGAATTAACTCGCCCCGTTAATATTTTACTTTTGGGAATGAGCGTACTCCCACCAGACGTTAAGAACCCTCCGCCTGAAACCCGACAAATGAGGTATCAGCCCGAGTTAAACTCCTTTGAGGGTCTTTCTGATGTGATGCTCTTGATCAGATTTGATCCAGAGAAGAAAAAAATGGTCACGCTTTCCATTCCCAGAGATACTCGGGTACGGGTGGAAGGTCATGGTGTACAAAAAATTAATGCCGCCAATGTTGATGGTGGACCTGCTTTAACTGCCAAAACGGTCAGTAATCTGTTGAGTGGAGTGGGAATTGATCGTTATGTGCGGATTAACGTTCTGGGAGTCGCCAAGCTGATCGATGCCTTGGGTGGGGTGACAGTCTACGTACCTAAGGATATGAAATACAAGGATGAATCCCAGCATTTGTACATCAATTTGAAGGCAGGAAAGCAGCACCTGAATGGCGACCAAGCTCTACAACTGTTACGCTTTCGTCATGATGCACTAGGAGATATTGGTCGAATTCAGCGGCAGCAAATGGTCATGCGTGCCTTAATGGACCAATCGCTTAACCCAGCTACATTGGGTCAATTGCCCAAAATTCTCGATGTCGTCAAAGAACACATTGATACAAACTTGACAGTTGAGGAGTTAGTGGCGCTGATGGGTTTCGGAGTGCGAACAAATCACTCTAATATGCATATGTTAATGGTACCTGGGCGGTTTAGCGATAAAAGGGAGTTTGATTCTAGTTACTGGTTGCCAGATACCCAACACATCAACTCTTTGATGGCTCAGCACTTTGATTTGGATACAGGAAATCAACCACAAGCAGCAAATCCAGCCTCTTTACGAATAGCAGTTCAAAACAGCACGGGTAGCAGACGTGCCGAGATCCAGCCTTTAATCATTGCCTTAGAAAAAGCAGGCTATCGCAACATCTATGTCGCTAAAAGTTGGGGGGAACCACTAGAAGTAACTCACATTGTCGCTCAACAAGGAGACGGTAGCAGCGCCGAATCAATTCGCAACACAGTGGGATTTGGGGAAGTGCGCGTAGAAAGCACCGGTAATCTCGCCTCTGATATCAGCATCCAAGTCGGAAAGGATTGGTTGCAGCAAAGAGGTATTTTACAAGATTCTGGTAAACCTTAACACCATAGAAATTACGAACTAGGAATTATTTTGATTTCCAAATCCAATCTTGTAAAATCGGATTCACTACCTCAGGAGCTTCATCTTGGGGACAATGTCCCACGTTTTCTAGAGGAATAAACTTTTGCACTTGCGGGAAGTTAGCTAACTCTCTACCTAACTCAACTGGTTCCCAAGGGTCAGATGTTCCCCATAAAATAATTGCTGGACAAGGTAAGAGAGGTAAAAGGTCTTCAGGTAAAGGTCCTGTTGAATATGAGGTAAAGGCAAGGAACACCGCCACAGCGCCTGGATCGCGTGTTGGTTCCATAAGTATATCTACTAATTCGTCTGTCACTATTTCAGTATTAGCATAGGCTTGCAGTAGAATCGAACGCACGGTTTTCGGTTTGGCTATGAGATTGAAAAAGAATTCGCCAATTGGTTTTATGGATAGCAAACGTTGAAGCAGGGGTGTCCCAAAGCGACGATACCAAGGTAAAGTTGCCCGTTTGCGCTCGTGCAACAGCCTCAGGGAACAGTTGAGTAACGCAACTCCTAATGCAATATCTGGGTTACTCACTGCTGCTTGCATTGCTACAATACAGCCGATAGAATTAGCAACTAAAAAAGCTGGCTCACCCACGACTTCACGGCAAAAATCTGCTAATTGCTGTCCCCAAGTTTCAAATGTATAGGCAATCTTTTCACCAGGTTTGGGTTTAGCTGAAGCGCCAAAGCCAATCAAATCAATGGCATAGACTTGGCAATTATCCGCTAGCACGGGGATATTTTTCCGCCAGTGCCCCCAGGAGGCTCCAAAGCCATGCACTAGCACAACGGCGGGTCCAGTGGTTCCTTGGGTTTGATAGCAAATGGGGAAGCCTTGCCAAATCCAGGTTTTGTCTGAGGTAATTGTTGAGGCAGAACTAGAGCCAATCATGATATAGTATACTATTTTATCGATAACAAGGAGCAAATGTGCAGCTGTTGACAGCAGGCATGACTCTCTTTATTTTGGCAGTCCCACAGACTCTAAGTCTGAGGCTACACGAACAAAACTTCAGAAGTTCCCTGGGAATGGGAAACCCTTTTTGATAGAAGTAGTGTATTCATCGCTCAGATTATGTCAGGATTAAGAGTCGCAACTTTTGTAATCCAAGTAAGGTGTTCATCATGTTGGCACAAAATTCTAACTCTGTGCTGCCATTCCTAGGTGTTGATGCTGCTGCTACTTATGATATTGCACGTGTAGTTATATTACCCATTCCATATGAGGCAACAACAACTTATCGTCGGGGCTGTAAACATGGTCCATATGCCATCTTAGAGGCATCTCACCAAGTGGAATATTATGATGAGGAACTAGATAGGGAAACAGGATCTGACGTTGGAATTTATACCCATGAAGCCATAGCCGACACACGCGAAGGACGCAGCATATCAGCTGCTGAAATGTTAAAAGTCACCCAAGAAACGGTGTATAAATTGATTGAGGATGGCAAATTTGTCATTGCCTTGGGAGGCGAACACAGTATTACTGCCCCCGTTGTAGAGGCATATCGTCTAGCCTATACAAATGAGCCTTTTACTGTAGTGCAAATAGATGCCCACGGGGATTTACGCTACGAGTATGAAGGTTCTATTTACAATCATGCTTGTGTAATGCGGCGGATTGTCGATATGGGTTTACCGACAGTACAAATAGGTATTCGTGCTATTTGTAAAGAAGAGGCCGACTTAATTAAAGAAAAACAACTCACAGTGTTTCGCGCACGGGACATTGCTCAAGATCCAGATTGGATAGAAAGAGCGATTAAGGCTATTCCTACAGAGAAAGTCTTTCTGACTGTTGATTTAGATGGCATCGATCCTACCTTGATTCCGGGCGTAGGCACCCCAGAACCAGGTGGTTTAAACTGGTATGCAGTCTCCAATTTTTTAAGGTGTGTATGTGAAAATTACAATGTGATCGGGTGCGATGTAATGGAATTAACACCAGTAGTAGATTCAGTAGTTTCACAATTTACGGCAGCCAAATTGGTTTATAAAATTATTGGATATCAGGCTTTAGCTAAGGGGTGGTTTAAAACTTGAAGTTGATGCAAAATTTGACTAGATTTTTTTGTTTTTAGTTCCTTCAAACCTAAAGAAGATGACTATACTAGAAACAATTGATACGCCAGTTGGAAGCTACGCACCAGATTTTGAACTGCCAGGAATTGACAACCAAGTACATCATCTAGGTCGTTATTTAGACAAGTTCCGGGCAGTTGGTGTCATTGCAATGTGCAATTACTGTCCTTATGTAGAGTTATATCTGGACAGGCTAAAAAACATTCAAGCCGAATTTGGTGAACAAGGCTTCACACTGATTGGTATGAATGGCAGTGATGCCAATACCAGTCCTATGGAAAACTTTGAAAACATGAAAGCTTTTGCTAGAACACGTGAGTTAAACTTTCCCTACCTGTGGGACTCAACTCAAGATGTGACTCGTAGCTTTGGTGCAAATAAAACTCCCATGGCTTTCTTAATAGACTGGGATGGTATAGTGCGCTACAAAGGTCAGATTGATGACAACCCTCATAACCCTGAAGCTGTAGGAGAGCATTATCTCAAAAACGCCATCGCTTCTCTGTTTAAAGGTGATGAAATTTATCCCAAACAGACAGAACCAGTCGGTACTTCTTTAACATGGCGTAAGTAGGAGACAGATAGTCACTGTACTGCTATCTTAAATTGGAGGCAAGTGCAAATTTTTTGATAAAGCGTAACTTCATGGGAACAGATTACCGACGGGTTTTACTTAAACTAAGCGGTGAAGCCCTTATGGGCAACATGGGCTATGGAATTGATCCGGAAGTGGTAAAACAAATAGCCGCAGAAGTAGCAGAGGTGATAGCAACTGGCGTTCAAATGGCGATCGTCGTTGGCGGCGGGAATATTTTTCGTGGCGTCAAGGCGGCGTCGGCGGGGATGGACAGAGCAACTGCTGACTACATTGGGATGATTGCCACGGTAATGAATGCCATGACGCTGCAAGATTCGCTGGAACGAATAGGGGTACAGACGCGAGTCCAAACCGCGATCGCTATGCAAGAAGTAGCGGAACCGTATATTCGTCGTCGTGCTATCCGTCACTTAGAAAAAGGGCGGGTGGTAATATTTGGTGCTGGTTCTGGAAATCCCTTTTTCACCACCGACACCACAGCCGCCTTGAGAGCAGCAGAAATTGATGCCGAAGTGATTTTTAAAGCCACCAAGGTAGACGGAGTGTACGATGCTGACCCCCACATCTACCCTGATGCAAGACGTTATAACAGCCTCACATATGGACACGTTTTAGCAAAAGATTTGCGGGTAATGGATAGTACTGCGATAGCCTTATGTAAAGAAAACAATATCCCAATTCTCATATTTGACTTAACCGTGCGGGGTAACATCCGCCGAGCAGTATTGGGAGAATCCATCGGCACGCTTGTGGGAGGTTCTTGTGAAATTAGCTGATGCTAAAAGTACGATGCAAAAAACCGTTGATGCTACTCAACGGGCTTTTAACACAATTCGCACTGGTCGCGCCAATGCGAGTTTACTTGATAAGGTGATGGTAGAATACTACGGTTCGCCCACACCTCTAAAAACACTGGCAAACATTAGTACGCCGGAGGCCACGACGATCTTGATTCAGCCATATGAGCGCAATAGCTTGAGCTTGATCGAAAAGGCAATTTCTATGTCAGATGTGGGTTTAACCCCCAGCAATGATGGTTCGATAATTCGGCTGAATATTCCGCCATTGACGAGCGATCGCCGTAAAGAACTAGTTAAACTTGCTGCCAAGTACGCTGAGGAAGGGCGCGTTGGCATTCGCAATATCCGTCGCGATACGCTAGATACAATCCGTAAACAGGAAAAAGCCGCCGAAATCTCTGAAGATGAATCACGGGATCAGCAAGACAAACTACAAAAACTCACAAATGAGCACACTTCCAGAATAGACGAATTGCTGGCAGAGAAAGAAAAAGACATCTCAACTGTCTGATTTTTAACACAATTCAGGAGTCAGGAGCCTGAAGCCTGGAGTTTAGCTGTATTTTGAACCCCAGTCACTAAGGCGCGGGAAATCCTACCGAAAGCACCGCAGTTTCTTACGTAGGGAAACTACTCATAAGAACTGCTCGCTGGCTCCTCTTGGCTCTTGACTCCCAAACGCCACGAAAAACTGCTTGCCTCAATGCAGATCATCTTCCATGTCAGAAGCGAAAATCTACAATTATTAAAGTACAATGTCAGCTTATTGAAAAATAAACTTAAAAGATTCTTGTCCAGATTGTTTACTCAAACTTTATAAAATATACTAAACGATTGGTAAAAAATTTGTAAACAGTAGAACTAATGAATTGTATTTTAGTAATTATTACACAAAATCACTAATTTAATTGTAATATAAAATACAATATAAATACTAAATAATGCGTAATACCTTGAATAAAAAAGTATGATTTGACTATTTTTACAAGAAACTAAATTAATAAAGGTAGTGGTTTTAAGCACAAATATTTACGTGAAAATCAACTAACTCAGGAGCAAAGATTCAGCCCTATGTACGACTGCATCATCGTCGGCGCAGGCCCTGCTGGTGGCACATCTGCATATCATTTAGCCAAGCGGGGGCGTTCAGTATTAGTTTTGGAAAAAGAATCTCTGCCAAGATATAAACCTTGTGGTGGTGGGGTATCGCCAGCCATCGCCGAATGGTTTGACTTTGACTTTAGCCCAGCAATTTCAATCAAGGCAGATACAATTCGTTGCACTTGGAAAATGGGTGAGCCGATGGAAGCTGAACTAAACACCCCCGAACCAGTCTGGATGGTGCGGCGGGAAGTGTTTGACCATTTCCTGGTTCAGCAAGCGCAGAAGCAAGGAGCGGAACTGCGAGATAATGCGGAAGTTACAGGAATTGAATTTAAAACTGACCATTGGCAAGTTAATACAGCCAACGGACCTGTTACTGGTCGTTATTTAATTGCTGCTGATGGTGCTAGAGGATCAATGGCAAAATGGCTAGGCTTCAAAGAACGCAAACGCCTTTTAGCAGCTGCCTTGGAGGCGGAAGCACCAGCAAAAGTTGAGAATGGTAACATCGCCCACTTCGAGTTTGGCTTGGTTAAAAACGGATACCTTTGGAACTTCCCCAAGGCAGATGGCTATTCCATTGGCGTCGGTACATTCATTGGTGGTGAACCACAAGACTTCAAGAGCATTATCAATGAGTACGGCAATCTGTTTGGTGTGGATGTGAAGACCTGCAAGCAGTATGGTCATGCTCTTTGCCTGTGGAATGGCAATCAAAAACTGCACACCGAAAATGCTGTGTTAGCTGGGGAAGCTGCTTGTGTAGTAGATCCCTTTACAGCAGAAGGTATTCGCCCCTCAATTTTTAGTGGGTTAAAAGCATCTGAAGCTATTGACCAAGCGTTGTCTGGAGACAAGAACGCTTTAGAAAATTACTCCGAGGTAATTAATCAACAATGGGGTAGTGATATGGCTTGGGCGCAAAAATTAGCTGGAGCATTCTATCGCTTTCCTGGTATTGGCTACAAAGTAGGTGTTAGGCGTCCCTCTGCTGTCCAGATTATGGGTAAGATCCTTTGTGGGCAATTACACTATGGCGACGTTGCCGGTCGTGCGCTCAAGCGCTTAGTCCCAGGTTTGGGAGGGTAATACTATTTTGAACCGCACTCTCGACGCACCCTGCACGAGCCAGTGTTCCGCTGTCTTAAGAGCGTAAATTATCTATTCTATCTAAGTGTATCTGCGGTTGACTGGCTGCACACCTGCGAGTTTTGTCCAGAGTTAAGCCAAACGCATTTCTTGCTTTAGCGAGAGGAAAATCACTATATGCCATCGGCTTTTCTTCTTATTCCTAAATAATCTGATACAAGGGATACATTTTATCCGCAAGAATACATCCGCTACTGAGCCAGAATTCAGTTGGGTATTCTGTGCGACTGGTGAGGCAGCGCGGTGAGTCAGTGCGGTCTTGGGGTCTCCCCAAGTAGAGCAACTGACGAACCCGTAAGGGTCATGTTCGTTACCCCCATGAGTGACTGCCGTAAGCGTTGCGATCTTCGACGTTCGTAGCGTCACCCGAAGGGCGGATGAATAAATGGGTTGAAGCACGGAGCCAAATTGGAAATTTGGTGGTCAACACTCTTGTGGCGGGTTTGAATCCCCCACGAAGAGTGTTCTGACGACTGACGTCACGACGAATGACTTCTTCTTCAATTAGGAAACAGTACTGTAATCAAATGAGAATCGCTATAAACATCAAAGATCCAAAGAACGACCCCAGTCAGCAGTAAACAAAAAATTCCTGCTACCCCAGCTAGGGGTTTTTTATTCTTACCCGTCACCCATTCAGAAACTTTATCTGTGTAAGTAACCAGTTGCGCCGTGTCTAAGCAGGCGATCGCCCATACCCATCCCGCGTGCAATCCCCAAGCTAAACCTAAACTACCGCTATCGACAAACCGTGCTAACACCAAAACCATTCCCATCAGCCAGAGTCCGGGTAGTTGTGGTATGGTTTCAACCTGCTCCCAAATTAAATGTAAAAAGGCAAAAATCAAGCTAGAAACCGCTGCGGCTGCCCATATTGGATAATCATGGTTTAGTTCAGTGAACAGGAAACCGCGAAAAACTAACTCCTCTATCCCACCCACTAACAACGCTATCAACAAAATAGGCAGCAATATGGGTCGCACGAGCTTTATATTCGCTCCTTGAAAAGTACACCAACCCAGCCACCACTGAAAGAGAAACACAACCGCTAGACTCAGGACTCCCAAACCAAAACCCAGCCCCAAAGAACCTAGAATTGAAATATGACCGATAAATCCGTAGTCTGAGAAAGATGTATTGGTCAGCCAACTAACTCCCCAAACAACTAGGGGGGCTAATAAGTAGAGAGACACAAGTCTGGGCAACTTTTGGTCTGGCTGCAAAGGGCTGTTGGGTTGCCAATTCCGTGCGTTGTCGTTAAACATCGCCAACACTGCTGCTACTGGCAACCAACACCCTACCCAAGCAATAAAAAAAGTCATCACAACAACTAGCACTGGTGCATCTTGCCCAAATGATAGTAAAAAGTTGACTGATGACTCAAATAACCCTATCAAAACAATCAAAAAAAACACGATAGACTTCTTGCCAAAACAAATTTCTGGTTTCCTGATCAAGCCTCTACCAAAATAGGTAACTTGTGCAAGAGGTCTAATCGTATTTTTAAAATAGAGCAGCTAGTACCGCAAGGCGTTCGTCAAAAGTCAAAAGCCAAGAAAATAAGGCTTTTAATAAGATTGCATATGGTCACCTTATTTACGCGCCCCCTGTACTAGTTTCTTTTAAAAGTAGGGACAAGCTGTGAAGTACCAAAGTCTACAAACGTCTAGGTTTCCTGGACACTAACGTCAATGTTGTCCTAGTCTTGCAACTAACTCATTAGCGCGTGAGTTCAGAACGGACACTTTGCAATGGCTCTAAGGGATTTCCAAGTAAAAAAATATCCAACTATTTCTTGTGGGATGGGCATAAGCGCCCGTCCTATCAACTGGGCGAGCTAGAAGCCCACCCCACAATATTGGATAATTTATTTGTTGGAGTTCCCTAAAAGAACACACAAGTTTCCTCCACTTCTTGCCTTACTGCCGGAGATTATCAGATTCTTGGGCTTTCATCCTCGCTTATCAAAGGTAAGGTATTATCACCCGAATTTAATAAAGCGTGTGTCTTAAACTTGTCCCTACTATCAAAAAATTTACTACTCCTCGTCTTCGTCTTCGTCTTCGT
>CAZZXJ010000020.1:0-7699 GCA_964657905.1 uncultured Stigonema sp. | reverse complement strand
CATACCGGGACGCGATGTCGGTATCTCGACGCCTTCGTCTTCTTCATCCTCTTCGTCTAACTCAGAGTCTAAATCAGGCTGGAGTTCTTTTTTGTCACTATCAACTTGTATTAAGTGAATATGCTTGTATCCCAGCTTAATTTCAAACTCATCTCCAGGATTTAAGCCCATGGCTTTGGTGTAGGTTGCACCAATCACAATCTGACCGTTTTGATGGACACTAACTCGATAGGTTGGTTCGCGACCACGACCATCTTTGGGTGCTTCCGGACTTAGAGGAATTCCCCTAGCCGATAGCAAAGCGTCATAAAAATCGGTGAGATTGACACGAACCTGGTTATTTTTGGTAACAGTGTAATAGCCACACTGCTTGGCTCTTTCTCTCCGTGGTAAGGTAGAAAGTTCTTTCACTTTAGCCAGCAGTGTTTTTCCAGTCAATGGGGCGGTTGCAGTTTCAGTCATTACGCTCAAAATATCCTTACTCTCTCCAAATTGATAAACAATGTCGTCTCATGCCAGTATGATGGCTTTTTAACATCTGCACGCTTCCTACTCAAGACCCTAAGGTAAGGGATTAATTCCTGCTGATAGGGAGTCTAAGAGCCTCTGTTATGGTTGTCCACAATAGATAAGAGGTCATAGTTGTCACAGGCATTTATTTCGGTAATTTTACGGCACTTTTAACCATCATTTGCCATCGAAAATGAAATATTTTTCTCCATTGGTGCTATTACGGCAGTCTAACTTTAAACCACCTTTACAAAGTGGATGAGTTCTACCACTACAAATAAGTCGTAGATCCAAGAAATAGCAGGCTTTCCACTTTTCGCGCTTACCTTTCTTGCCCTTGAGTTATAGGATTTTCCCTACTCATGTTCTCAAGCTTAGGACAGCATAGTATTTTTATAGGGTTGTGCAAGCATACACCCTTTTATCCTGCTAGTAAAGACGATAAATCTCTCTTTTCTACAATTTTACGAAGAGACAAAGCAGTATTAGCCGCACTAACACGGCAACTTCTACTGGTTTTGTAGCCTCGTAATTTTATATTAAATACTAGCATGCACTAATAATAGCAAAATTGTTATTTAAGTTTGAATTAAACTTGCTGTTACACTTTTATCTAAATACCTGCCTTGAGGGTGAGGATTGCCATAAGGCTTTTATAAAAATTCATCTAATTTAGACGAGCCGTTTTGACGAATGAGTCATATCCTTTGAGTTTCTTCATTGAGAGGTCAAGATGTTCATCCTCTTGCTTTGACAATTACGTTATAACCAAATAATTCGCCCTTAGGGACAATTCAGGGTTTAATGCGTGTTGACATTACGAGCCAGCTATAATCTAAAGAGCATTTAATTCAGGTATTTTTCAGTTTGGCGATGTAGGTAAGTTCTAAGTTCCTCTTGGGGTGAATCCCACCTATAGGGGTGAATTGCATCCTCCCGTGGACTCCCAAACAGGTAAATCCAATGTCAAGCAGCGATTATCTTTTTTTTAAACTGCTGGGTCTAGAGGTTGACACAACTGTCTTCCAACCGATTCGGCGCTTCTAAAACTAAGATTTTCATGGTTATCCTTAAACTAGAATCAGTAGCTCTTTTAATCATCAGCATATTAACAGCTAGCTTTACCTTAGGGTAACAAGAGCATAGCTCAGCAAATGGGCAAGCTGCATGCGAGATTGATTTTTTACGTAGATGTGGTCATTTCAAGACTTTGGTAGGATGCAATGGAAGTTCTTTTTAAGGTCATTCGGCAGCAACAAAATTCCTCCCCTATTGTGCAAACTTACGTTTTGGATGTCGAGTCCGGGAATACAATCCTAGATTGTCTCAATCGCATTAAGTGGGAGCAAGATGGGACTTTGGCGTTTCGCAAAAATTGTCGCAATACAATTTGTGGTAGCTGCGCTGTGCGAATCAATGGACGTTCGGCTTTAGCTTGTAAGGAAAATGTTGGCAGCGAAATCGGCAAAGTACCACAGACCGAAACGTCGGGAAGTAGGCCAAATGTGATTCCAGAAATAACGGTGGCACCCTTGGGCAATATGCCTGTGATTAAGGATTTAGTGGTGGATATGAGTAGTTTCTGGAATAACCTAGAGGCAGTTGCTCCTTACGTGAGTACGGCAGGGCGTAAAGTGCCAGAAAGGGAATTTTTGCAAACACCCCAAGAGCGATCGCTTCTCGATCAAACGGGTAATTGTATTATGTGTGGAGCTTGCTACTCGGAGTGCAATGCTCGAGAAGTCGAACCAGACTTTGTTGGTCCTCACGCTCTTGCCAAAGCTTACCGCACCTTAGCAGACGGACGTGATAACGAAACCCAAAGCCGTTTAGAAAATTACAATGAAGGTACTAAAGGAGTTTGGGGCTGTACTCGTTGTTTTTACTGCAACTCAGTTTGTCCAATGGATGTTGCACCACTAGATCAAATCACCAAAATAAAGCAGGAAATTCTCAAAGGATTTAAAGTACCAGACAGCATTCCACTTCGTCACCGCAAGGGATTAGTAGAGGTGGTTAAACAAGGTGGCTGGATTAATGAATCTCAGTTTGTTTTACAAGTGGTCGGAAACTACTTTAAAGACCTCGTTGGATTACTCAGTATTTTACCCTTAGGGTTACGAATGATAGTCCGGCGTAAGTTCCCCCTAACATTTGAGTCTTCACAAGGAACTCAACAAGTGCGATCGCTTATTGAAGCTGTCCAAAAAGAAACGGGGCATGGGGCATAGGGCATGCCCCATTCACCGTGGATCTTGAGGTACATTCAACGGTTGTCCGGAACTGTTATAGAGTAAGATATCCCACTGCCCATTGACACTAGACTCAAAGGCAATCCTACTGCCATCAGCACTAATTGTGGGGTTGCGGACTTCCGCTTGCAGGTTAGCAGTTAAATTACGTGATTGGCGTGTTTCCCGGTTATAGAGGAAAATAGCTGATCGCCCCTGACGATTAGCAGCAAATACGATATAATTACCATTCTCTGAAACAGCAGGATGAGACGCGATTGTATCAAAGGAATTTAAACCTGGCAAATCCACCAAACTGCGGGTTGCCCTATCAAACATATAAACATCTTGGCTACCCCGACGGTCAGAAGTAAAAACGATGTATCTCCCAGAAATTTGCGGATTTAATTCTGAAGCTAGACTGTTGAGACTTTGACCCCCAGAATCAAAAGGATAATTCAATATTTGAGGGTAGCTAACACAGCCACTCAACAAGCTAGCTATGACACATATAAGTAGAAAAATAAAGTTTTTCATAAAGTTGTTAGTTGTTAGTGAGCCAGCGCTCTATGTCGGGTTAGCCCGCTCTCACTGCTACTGGCGATCTCCCTGGGAACGAGTGTCACAATAATTCGGAACGCGATAATGACGCTCGTGCCTCGTTCGCCCTTGGCGTCTCCCTTTGGGAGAAGATCGCTGACGCTCGTTCCGACGCCGGAGTACCGGAAGATCGCAACGCTTACGCTAACGTAATTCGTAATTATTACCCCATGCATAAATACAGGGGCTTGTAATAAGGATGCTCCGCATTTTTTATTTTTTCATAATTAAAATTAGTTGCTCTGTCCCTCAATTACGAATTACGAATTACGAATTAGTAATTATTCGGTCACCCGTCCCTGGCGCGGCGACCACAGGAGAAGGGTTGTTGGTTGTTCTACTAACAACTAACAACTAACCACTAACTATTCCCATCTCCCCTTATGCTGGTGCGTCAGTAGAAGCACCGTTAGGAATATCTAACTCAATATTTGGTCCCCGGTCTAATACTTCAATATCCCAATGACCACGAATCGTTGTTTCAAACACGATATAACGCCCACTTGGGCTAATACTAGGATTTCTCACCCAACCGCGATAGATGGGAGTGAGGATTTGCGACTGTTGTGTGGCGCGATCGTAAAGCGCTACAACTGGTCTTCCTTGGTCGCTAGTAATGTAAGCAATGTAACGCCCAGTGTAGCTGAGGCTAGGACTTTCGGCAATTGTTTCTGGTTGATTTAAGCTTGGTGTGCGAATAAATTGTTGCTGTTCCAAGTCGTATAACAGCAGTTGCTGATTGCCATTACGATTTGATACAAATGCCAAAAAACGACCATTACCGCTCAAAGTCGGTTGCTCTTCGGTATAACGACTGTTGAGGGAAGTAGATCCAATGGGTATATCATCGTAACTACAGGACGCAAGCAAACTCGCTAAACTCAAACTTAGACCCCAATAAATTGGTCTTAGGAGCCAAAATCTAGGCGTAAATTTTTTCACCTCAACTTTTTTCTGTCGCCTATGCGTATGAACCTGCTCCTAAGTTTATTTAAACATTGTCAAAATTGGTCGAATCAGGGTCATCATTTGACCGCTCAATCGGTTTATATTCCACATATTCACTTGGCATGACGTCATCATTCTGGCGTGCTGGTCGCGAAGGCGAGTCGGTAGGTGGACGACGTCTTTTTTGTTTAGGAGCAATATCCTCATCACCACTTTCTGGACGGATTGGTCCATTACTACCACGACGAGGAGATCTTCTTTCTTCGGTACTTGAGCTATCCCAATTATCAGCTGGTCTAGATGAACCCCATTCTTCGTTTTCGATCCTCTCGGAATTACGACTTACAGTTCCCCCAGAACTGCGGCGACGGGTTTTGTCTGTAAGTGTAGGTCTTTCGCCGCTAGGACGCCGATCTGGACGACGGCGGGGTTCATCATCGTAGTAGTTATCACGAGATGAACGACCATCCCTGCTACCCTGAATTCGAGGACGCGGACGTTCCTCCTCGTAGTCATCATAAGGCAGTGGCTCTAACTCTGCATCTACCTCAGCGTCATATCTCTTACTAGTAGACCTGTAGCGATCACTAACCTCTCGCCCGTCGTCTACAATCTTTGTGTTGCGCTTAGCTTGCTCGGTAGCTATAGCCCGTAAGCGAAGACTTTCTACTGCAAAAAATACAGTTGTGCCAATCAAAAGCAACTGACCAAATTGCAAAATTGGATCTAGCCGCCAACCTTGAAATATCAGGATGAAGCCGCACACTAAGCCGATAGCTGCAAAAAAGATATCTTGATCTCGTTCCAGCCCTGGACGTATAAAGCGGATAAAATACAGTGCTGGCCCAGCCACAGCCAGGAAAATACCTAAAAGACTGGCTGGATTTGTTCCAAAATTTACCTGAGCCAGAACACTGGCTGAGTTCAGCCCAAAAGTTACCATTGTTGTTTACCCAATAGTCATATCTATGTTAGCGACTCACAATTAAAATCACTACTGTAATGAGAAACAATATTATTGTAGAGACGCGAAGTTTCGCGTCTCTACAATATCACCAAAGCTTAAAAACCGCTATCTATGAGTTATAAGGAACTTACCTTACGTAGAACCTACAAACCAAGCCAGCTTAGCAAGGCCAAGGGGGACTCACTTTGACAAGCGCACCCGCTGCCGCATAAACTGTCCTGTGGAACTTTTAGCCATTAGGTACTCTAAGATGCGCCAGTATTATGAGCGCTGTATCTTATCTTTTTGGCTAACAAAAATCAATCCCACTACTACGGGGACAACGACAATCGCGCTACCCCAAACCAGACTCCAAAGGAAATTTGCTAAAGAAGGCGTCATAAATTTCTACCTTTTGTTACACTCTTCATCCCAATTTTATTGAAACTCTAAGACCAAGCTTTGCTAGAGTCTTAAATTCTAAAGAGTCTTACTTATTGACTCCCTAGCATCCCAGTCAAAAATTTTGACTTAACCGGGTTCCCAGGCTCACCTACCAACGTAAATGATATTTCCTTGGGCGTCACCTTCTGGCTGACCACCAGTAGGGTATTTCTACAATTACAACTCTAGCAAAATATTGACAAATGCGAGGGCTTTCCCACATCCTAGAGCAGCTATCCGGCTGAAATAGGAAAGTAGAACAATTGCTATTCCTCCGGCTATTCAGCGCTCAACCTATCTTCTGCTGTGGTCGAGTCGCACTCCACCTCAAGCTACCGCAACGAGCAGCGCTTCCGACTTTCGTTGCAGTGACAGCTTTTGGTTAAAATTATTGAAAGGCTATTTACAAAGCTTCAAATTTTCCGGCGTTTGCCAAGTTTTTATTTTTTTTACAGACAGAGTAGTTCAAAACATGAGTGATGTTGATCTGAGTGCCTGGATTCTAGGTCTGGGATTGGGACTGATGATATTTTTGTTTATTTTCCGCATAGTCCTAACTTGGTATCCCCAAGTTTCACTGAATCGTTTACCTTTTAATTTAGTAGCTTGGCCCACTGAACCCTTTTTAGTCCCATTGCGAAAACTTGTGCCACCTATAGGCGGAGTGGATATTACCCCGATTATTTGGGTTGGTATCCTCAGCCTACTGCGGGAAATTCTACTTGGTCAGCAAGGATTGCTGACCATGATGTCTCGTGTACAGTAGCTACTGCTCTGTGGTTTTTAACTCCTGCACAAAATTAGTGTAAACATCTCCCCGCAAAAACTGCGGATTTTCCATGATTTTTTGATGAAACCCGATGGTGGTAGGTAGTCCCGTGATGGCACATTCCCGCAGTGCCCGTTTCATACGGTTAATAGCAGTGGGGCGGTCTGGTCCCCAAACAATTAACTTGCCGATCAGGGAGTCATAGTAGGGAGGAATTTGGTAATCGGTGTAAACGTGGGAATCAATCCTAACTCCTGGACCGCCAGGGGGGAGATAACCACTGATACGTCCAGCTGCGGGACGAAAGTCATGGTCAGGATCTTCGGCATTAATGCGGCATTCGATGGCATGACCTCGCAAGACCACTTGGTCTTGGGTCAGCTTCAGACTTTCCCCTTGGGCAATACGGATTTGTTCTACAACCAAGTCTACCCCAGTAATCATTTCTGTAACGGGATGCTCCACTTGAATCCTGGTGTTCATTTCCATAAAGTAGAATTGACCAGACTTATCTAGGAGAAACTCGACTGTGCCTGCCCCAGTGTAGTTGATAAACTGGGCAGCTTTCACCGCAGCTTGCCCCATTTTCTCACGCAAGTCTGGATCTAGCGCAGGGCTGGGGGCTTCTTCTAATAGCTTTTGATTCCGGCGCTGAATTGAGCAATCCCGTTCACCCAAGTGGATGACGTGACCATAGCTGTCTGCCAAAATTTGAAATTCAATGTGGCGCGGACGATCAATACATTTTTCTAGATAAACACCAGAATTTCCAAACGCTGCCCCCGCTTCGCCTTGGGCGGCTTGAAAGAATTTGACGAATTCGTCTTCAAATCGCACTAGACGCATACCCCGTCCGCCACCACCAGCTGTGGCTTTGATCATCACTGGATAACCGATTTTCCTAGCAAGCGCTAATCCTTCTTGCTCCGAATCTATTAACCCATCACTACCTGGTATGGTGGGAACCCCAGCTTTTTGCATGGTTTCTTTGGCAGTAGATTTATCTCCCATCAACCGAATGGCTTCCGGAGATGGACCAATAAAGGCAATATGATGGTCAGCACAGATTTCGGCAAACCGAGCATTTTCTGCTAAAAAGCCATAACCAGGATGAATGGCGCTGGCATTGCGCGTCAAAGCGGCAGCAATAATATTGGGAATATTCAAATAACTTTTACTGCTAGCTGCTTCGCCAATGCAAACCGCTTCATCAGCAAGTTGGACGTGGAGAGCATTACGGTCAACGGTGGA
>CAZZXJ010000019.1:16471-23051 GCA_964657905.1 uncultured Stigonema sp. | reverse complement strand
TGGCAGACGCGCTAGATTCAGGTTCTAGTGCCGCAAGGCTTCCGGGTTCAAGTCCCGGGTTCCGCATCTGAATTATGAATGATGAATTATAAATTATGAAAATTTTTATAATTCATCATTCATAATTCATAATTCATAAATTTTGATGTTGACAAGTTTACATAATCCCCTAGTAAAGCAAATTCGCAAACTACACTCCTCTAAGGAAAGACACAAGCAGCAGTTATTTTTACTAGAAGGGACGCATCTGTTGGAAGAAGCTTGTGCGGTGAATTACCCGCTAGCAACTGTCTGTTGTACTCCAGAATGGCAAACAGCCCATGCCGAACTATGGCAGGAAGCGATGGTTAGATGTGAACGGGCAGAAATCGTGAGTGGGCTGGTGTTAAATGCGATCGCTACCACAGTGCAACCAGATGGCGTAGTCGCGACGGCAAAACGAGATGCTTGCCTCCGGGAAGTGCCTTTTACTGGTTTAGTGCTAGCTTTGGAGACAGTGCAAGATCCAGGTAATCTTGGTACAATAATTCGTACTGCTGCGGCGGCAGGGGCGTCTGGATTATGGCTCAGTGCAGATAGTGCAGACCTAGACAACCCAAAAGTTTTACGTGCAACTGCCGGACAGTGGTTTCGCCTAGCAATGGGGGTAAGTCCTGATTTAAAAACTACAGTGCAAACAGCGAGACAGGCAGGAATGCAAGTAGTGGCTACCTCCCCCAGTGCAACTTTAACTTATTGGCAGGGAGACTGGAGTAAATCAAGTTTAATTTTGCTAGGCAATGAAGGTGCTGGTTTATCAGATCAGTTAGCAGCAATGGCAGATTTGCACTTAAAAATTCCCACCAGCCCAGAGGTGGAGTCTTTAAATGTGGCGATCGCCGCCGCTTTAATGTTGTACGAAGCCCAACGGCAAAGATGGGCTGGTTGTTAGTTGTTAGTTATTGCTTGTTAATTGTTCTACTAACCACTAACCATTAACTACTTCCGTTGTCAAAATATTGCTCAATATCAGCAACTGCTTCCTCAAAAGCTTCCATATCCATTGCTGGCGGATTTGTAGCTACTTTGTCATCACTGGCACTACCAATATCTAATTCTGGCATTCCTTGATGGTGATTTTCTTCTAAGAGCAACATATCCTCCAGCTGGTTTAGAGATTGAAGAAAATCTTTAGCAGCGGCGCGGCGCTGTTCTTCCTGACTTTGCTCCATGTTTCGTTTCAATCCCTAATAGGTATTAACACGACAACACCTACGCCCCAGAAAGTAAGACTTTTGGAGGGTAATCGATTATTGTACATTCCCTTACCAAAGTTGTATTTTATCCAAATAAGAACCGCCATAACAAGTACTGGTATTTCTGTATCAACTTTACATGCTCCTCGGCTTGACGGCAAAATTCGCTTACGTACTGGCTAATGGGAATAATTGAGAATTAGCAACTAACAACCAACAACTAACTATTAACAATCACTGACTGTTGCGTTTCCATAAATTTGTCTAACAGTAAACTGGGAATTGGTCGTGGTCGCATCGTTTTAGTGTCAACCCAGATCCACAGTGCTTCAGCCGTTACTAACAAATCGGCTTGGTTTTGCTTACGAATTTCGTAACATCTTAAGGCACGGGAACCGCGGATTTCCTTTAACCAAGTTGTTACTTCCAGTGTATCACCTGCAACAGCTGGACGCAGATAGTCAATCTCCACCCGCCGCATGACGAACACGCCTCCCAGTTCCCGGTAAATATCAAAAGTGAAGCCTAAGTACTCTGAGTGTTCAATAGCAGCTTGTTCCAAGTAGTTTTGGTAAACTGCGTTGTTGACGTGTCCGATCGCATCCATCTCGTAGTGCCGAACTCGCAGGAGCGTCTTGAATGGTTGCATGGGTGGTAGAAGTTAGGAGTAAAACTCAGTATGACTCATACGGATGTTTTGGCAAAACACCACTCTCGCTCTCGGTTCGATTCTAAAACTTGCGATTAATTACAGCCTGCATTAAGAATTTTCTCAAAATAGTGAAATTTAACAGTGTAAACGCTTATGGGTGGGAGAATAAAATTTAATCAGAGCAAATATCTTTTTGTAAATTTTTGTTTTCTTTGTTGTAAGGGAAAGCCCTGACAAGCACTGATTTAGTTGTTGGTTGTTCTACTAACCACTAAGCACTATTTATTTAAATATTGGCTTCGTTAGTCCTTAGGAGTGAGTAAATAAACACTCATACCTCTGAGGGATGAACAGACCTTAACTGAGTGCAAACTCAATTAGTGGCGTCTGGTAAAGACTTACTAAAAATCGGAGGGGGTAAAATGGCAAGCCGCAATAATTTCATTACCAATTTCTGGCAAAACGTACAACAAAATTCAGTTAGTTGGGGATCGTTAGCACTTTGGATCTTTGGGTTAGTTGTACTATTAGTTATGGTTACGAACTTTGCTAACGTCTAAAACTGTCAAGGCAGCATTAACTTCAAAATTCTTGCCACCACTGTACTACTAACTACTGCTGGCTTAGTTGCTCCTGTCGCGTGCTAATGACTCAGCTACTCAAGATCGAGTTCAATCAAATCAAGTTCTCAATGCCTGCGTTCATAAGCAGGCTGAGACTTTACCCATACCTTTGAGTGATGTGTCACCCAACCACTAGGCTTTTAAAGCGGTAATGACCATGTACTACAGCAGTACTTTTCGTCAAGCTACCCCACCCGCTTTATTTCAGCAGATTAAACCAGCACAAAGCCAGTATTCACCGCAGTCACAGAGGAGGGGATGAGGAAGACAAATCAATTAACAATTAAATTTTTTTTATTGTTAATTTTTAATTCTTGTACTCCCTCAACTCTCTCTAACGTGCTGAGGTAAGCATCAACTCACAATAGTTCTCTGATGGCGCACCATCTGGCACGAGGGAAGGCGTATTGTCCTGGCGTTGCAACAGACTACTCGCAAATGCCATCAAAGCATTTACTTTGCGAGTGCGCCACTCATCCACCAATTTCTGCACTTGAGTAGCAGACATCCGCCGCATCATTGCTTCATAGAGATATGCTGCATGACATGTTTCATCCTTGGCGATGTTCAACATTCCTAACTTCAGGTTGCGGGCAGTTGGCTCGTCTTCAGGTAAAACATTCGCCATGCGGGCAAAGTCTTTGCTTGCATCTAGCTCCAGAATGTAAGTGTTAGCCATAAATGTATCCCAGGCAATAGTAGCAGGTTTTAGCTGCTCTTGGGGGTAGCCTTCGTAGTAAATTGCAAAGAAGGGACTACGCCGTTCTTTTGATTTATTTTCCTCTGTGTTTTTCGGCAAACTTTTGGAGTCTACAACTCTTTTATTTAGCTGTTTTAAGGCATGGGCAAAAATTTGACCATGCCTTGTTTCATCTGCTGCGTGTTTTGCCAGTCTTTGTGCCAGCCAAGTATCGCCTTCTGCTGCTGCGCGATCGCTGAGTGCTTGTAGAAAAGGAACGGAACCAAACTCTGCTAGCTGCAAACCTGCGAGGACGTTGGGGCGAGTTTTGGGATCGCGGATTTGAGCCGCAGAGTAATACGCAATAGCACTAGAACCCGCTAGGTGCTTGACGTAAGTCAAGAAGTTCATCAGAGATTCCCGCTTATTGTTGGGAGTTTACATTTCTTATACTAATGATAATTTTTGCTTTGGTTTGCTGGATCTGATACATTTCCTCGTTCCCTGGTAGAGGCCTATCCATTACCCTCGTACCAATTCTAAACGGCTGCGGAGAGTGGGTGGAATGCCCTGCAATGAAAACCAGCTTTTGTTTGTGTAGTCCCGATCAACTGCAAACCACCCCAAGCCTGAAAATATTTCTCTTTCAAAATACTTGACATTACCCTAGGGGTCAGTGCTATATTTAATGGAGCATGAGTCGTTGGGGCGTAGCCAAGTGGTAAGGCAGCGGGTTTTGGTCCCGCCATCCCTAGGTTCGAATCCTAGCGCCCCAGTATCCTAAGGGGCAGATTCTTATGTCTGTCCCTTAAATTTTTTATCAGTAGCCTTTATCTCTGTAGCACAGTTGACAGTATAGAAACTTTCTATACTGTCTATTCGGAAAAAGCCTACAATTTGTGTGATTCGGAGCCGTCTTCTTTGACTTCCGCCTTAAGTGAGCCTGGAATTGGCTACAAATTTATCCTGCGTGATGTTACAGTGGCTATAATGCACGGCTTCAAATTTCACCGGTATATCAAATACTTGAGACAGGGTAGTAGGTGGTTAGTGGTTAGTAGGGGCGCAATGCCTTGCGGCCCTACTGTTGTTAGTGGTTCTTTTCAACAATCAACAACCTTTTGGGTAACGCTCGTTTCAAGGGAGATCGCTTCCCTACCGCTAACGCAGTCCCCTAGTAGGGGGAAAGCCGTCATTCGGGCTGACTCACCAACAACTAACAACTAACAATAAAATTTACTGCTCAGGAGATTTGAGAGCCTGGTCTAACACTTGTCTAGCATGTTCTGCTTTTGCTCGAGCTTCCTGGTAGCGCAGATTGGCTTGAGCAAAATTTTTGAGAACTTTAAAACCTTCCTTGAGGCGAGTAATTTCCTCCTCAGCTACAGAATTATCTGAGAAAAGAATGTCAACTGCCTTGCGAATTTCCAATGCTTCAGCGCGTGACTCCTGAACCTTCAGCTTAAGTGAGGCTAGGTTGCTGAGAACTTGGACGGCTTGTGTAATCGCGTCCTCACCGTTAGTCGTATCGATTGATGTCTCTTTGACTTCTATTAGTTGCTGGGGACCAAATCCCTCTTCCAGTTCCGTGGGTAACTCACCGAGTTCCATCAATTTCATCAGTTGATCCATTGCTTTCTCACGGGCTTTGGCTGAATCTTTGCCAGGAACGGTGAGGATGATTTCTGGACTTTGAGTAAGAGTGTACTGAACCATATCTAGGCAGAAAATTATATAGGCAGAAAATTTGCTACTTAACCAAGCCGTGGCAACTCATTCTAACGTGAAATTAAGCTGGAATACTAGGGAAAGATTAATAGTACCCAATTAACTCTTTAGCTCGGAAATGCTTGGCTCCATTCCCTAGTTAAATCGCTTAATTAGTACAATTGTACTAATTAGGCATCCTGCCAAGTTACTGAAAATCAAACTTTATACTTGAGAAGGAAGAGTTATTTTCAACAGGAGGCCAGAGCAATGGCTCCAAATCCCATAATCATAAAAGCTGTAGAACAATTGGGCTATCACGTCACTGTTGGTGATGTGGCAACCCAGGCAGGATTGAATGTTGCCGAGGCGAATCAAGGGTTACTAGCCCTTGCTTCGGAGGCTGGCGGACATTTACAGGTAACTGATACTGGTGATATTGTTTACTTATTCCCTAAGAATATCCAAACAATTTTACGTAATAAATATCTGCAGCTACGGTTGCAGGAATGGTGGAAAAAGGTCTGGGGCGTTCTGTTTTACCTCATTCGGATTTCCTTTGGCATTTTCTTAATTGTTTCCATCGTTCTAATAATTATTACCATCTACATTATCATCACCACTGCTAACTCAGATCGTAACAGCGGTAGTGGTAATAGGAGTAGCCATTTTAGCAGCAGTGGTGGCTTCTTCTATTTCCCAAATTTATTCTGGTATCTTAGCCCAAATTACGACACTCGCCAGCAACAAAGGCGGCGGGAGAACAGCGATCTGAATTTCTTTGAAGCTGTGTTTTCGTTTTTGTTTGGCGATGGCAATCCTAACGCCAACTTAGAAGAACGTCGATGGCAAGAAATTGCTACCGTGATTCGTAATAACCGTGGTGCAGTAGTAGCCGAACAAATTGCTCCCTATCTCAATGATATCGGTGAAGGGTATGCAAAAGATTACGAAGATTATATGCTGCCCGTTCTGACTCGCTTTAATGGGCAACCTGCGGTAAGTCCTGAGGGGCAGATTATATATCACTTCCCAGAGTTGCAAGTGAGTGCAGCTTCCAAGCGTCGTCAGACAATGTCAGCATACCTAGAAGAATTGCCCTGGCGTTTTAGTACAGCTAGTTCAGAACAAATTCTGCTGAGTGCTGGGTTGGGAGTAGTCAATTTTGTCGGTGCCTTAATGCTGGGAAATTTGCTAAGAAACGGCACGGTAGCTACCCAGGTGGGTGGACTGGTAGCTTTTGTGCAAGGGATTTACTGGCTGTTGCTGGCTTACGGAATAGGTTTCTTGGGTGTGCCATTAGTGCGGTATTTCTGGATTAAATGGCGCAATAAAAAAATTGCTGCACGCAACCGCGATCGCTTTGGACGAGCAAACCTCTTAGCAAGCGCAGACACTTCTTTGCAGCGAAAAATTGCCTACGCTAAGCAATTTGCTGCTGAAAAAGTCATCGGGAATCAAGATTTGGTGTACTCCACCGAAACCGATTTATTGGAACAGGAAGTTGAACGTTCTGCACAAATAGATGCTGAGTGGCAAAAGCGCCTACAGCGTGGGAGTGAGGAGTAGGGATTGTTAGTTGTTAGGGACTTCCAAGGAATAAAATCACCAGTTATCAGAATGATAATCATTGTTAGAGGGGGGTAAGGAGAAGCAGCCGTCGGCTGCTTCTCCTGACCATTTT
>CAZZXJ010000019.1:0-16461 GCA_964657905.1 uncultured Stigonema sp. | reverse complement strand
GTTAGTTGTCACAAAATACTACTAACCACTAACCACTAACCGCGCGAAGCGCTTGACTATTTCACTTGAATTGGTGCTAGGGCTACGCCTTGGTAATAATAATTCAAAATTTGCAGGTGATTGTATCCCCGCAGAGCCAGATTGTAAGCCCCCCACTGACTCATGCCTATACTGTGACCCCAACCATGCCCTTGAAGCACGAAACTGCCATCTGCCGCCTTGCTAACGGTGAAGCGGGTACTCTTCAGCTTGAGCGCAGTACGCACCTCCTCAAGTTTTAGCTCCTTCATACCCTGATTACCGACAATTTTCAAGGCTTTCACGCTGCCAAAGGGCGATAAAGTCTCTGGAATCATCTGCTGGACATTGCCTACCCCAGGAATTTCGGCACTAATTTCTGCCGGGGAGAAGGTTTTCACCCAATTGCACTCGCTGACATTTTGATCAAAGTCTTGTACCCCACGTAGGTAAGGTTCATTGCTTCCCCAAACATCCTCCACGTTTTCAGTGTGTCCGCCAGAACAATTATGGAAGACAGAGAGAATAATCCTGTTTTGGTAAGTTAGTACCTGTCCGGCTGTAGCATCCACAGCGGCGTAAGTACTAGGAGATTCGCTAATGACTCCTTTGTACATTTGCCAGTGATCTGGGCTAGCGCCTACATCGTAAATGGGATTATTGCGCTGTCTTTCCCGCTCGTAAAGGGCAAAGGTACGGGCAGTGATGGCTTGGGCTTTTAAGGCTTCTTGGGGCCAGCTGGTGTCCATTTCGCCACCGATGACGCTGTAGATATATTCTTCTAAATCAATCCAGTTAACAGCAGCTATACCTTTTTCTGTAGGGATAACGAGCGTTCTACCTCGATACCAGCGATCGTTAATATAAACAAATCCCTTACCTGTTGGCTCAATCCAAAATAAACCAGACCGCCAACTATCCAAAGCAACTCCCCCAGGAACAGCTTGGGCATAAAAAGAGCTCATCCCCGGTAACTTTCCCAGAGTATGACCGCTACCATCCTTGACAACCGCAGTCGTGGAACTGCCGACTTTTACCTGATTCACCCCCTTCTGTATTGCCACGCGTAGAATTACAGATGCTTGCGCTGGCGCAATTAAAGCAATCCACAAGAAGATCCCAAGCCACCAATGGCGTCTTTTAATCTCGGAAAATAACGCGGTGAAAAACATTTGGAATTTCATGCTCTAATTTGCAGTAGTTTCCCGTAGAGATTTCAAACTGAATCAGAAAGTTGACTGTTAACGGGAGCCAGCGCCCAATGTACGGGTCAGCCCGCTCTCACGGCGACTGGCGGTCAACAGTCAACAGTCTAGCAATTTTCACGCATCTTTCAGGCAACGGAGGCATGAAGAAGGAAAAGTTTCCCACATCTGACAATGTACTTAACTGTAAATAAGTTAAATATATAACTTTACAAATATTTATACCCTTAGAAATTTGCCAAAACTTGCGTAGTATTTGACACTCAAATATTAGTAAAAGTACAATGTTATCTGTTAGTAGAGTGAGCAATGCCCACCCTACGCTCCAATACCCTTGCTGTTAAGGCTTTGATCCCCCCTAGCCCCCCTTAAAAAGGGGGAAAAAGCCCCCAAATCATCGTTCTTGTTGGGGGGATCTTCAGGGAGTGACGCTTCTAACAGCAAGCGTATTGCCCTACGCTCGAATTTCATTTTGCAGATAGGACTGCGATAGGTTTTTAGAAAGTGTGAGGAAAATCCTTGCTTAAATTCCAATACGGTAAATTATCTGATCCGAACCGTATTGGGTATCAGGAGCGATCGCTCGCTTCATTGGCGATGATCCCAATCAAATTCAACTCACTCTTGCTAAAAATTTCTGTAGCTTGAGTCAGTTCAGTTTGGGTTACCTGACCAATGCGACTCACTATCACAATCCCATTGCATATGCAAGCTATGAGTTTGGCATCTACAGTTCTTAGAATCGGAGGAGTATCTATCAGTACTAGGTCATAGGTTTGCTCAAACAACTGAACCAGTTCTTTCATGCGGTCAGAACTGAGCAGTTTCACAGTATCTTCTGGTGTAGGTCCAGCAGTCAAAACATCAATGGCAGGGTGAATTGGCTGGATATACTCCTTAACGTGAGTATTTGTCTCATCTATTAATAACAGAGATAATCCCCAGTCATTGGAAAGTTCCAGAATTTTATGCAGGCTTGGCTGACGCAAGTTAGCATCAATGAGTAGTACCCGTCGATGCATGTGGGCAGCACTAACCGCCAGTCCCAGCGCTACGGTTGACTTGCCTTCCCCTGGTATTGCTGAAGTCAACATCAAGGACTTGCAGGTTAAGGGATCCAATATTTGAATGTTTTGGTACGCTATATCCAACGTTTCGTGAGAAGGCAAAAAAGCGTAGATGTCGAGCAACTTGTCGTCAGATGTCGCTTCTGGTGAGTGGTTTGCGGACTTTTGCCAACCACCAAAAGCCAGGTTCAAAAGCCTCTTTTTCGTACGCGGCTGCGGTAGTTTTGGTACTATTCCCAATAACTGGAGGTTTGTCACCTTCTGTAAATCTTGTGGAGAATAGATGACATCATTCGACAATTCCCGCATCAAGCCCGCGCCAACACCTAAAATTGGTCCAATGACTATTCCCCCAAGTAAAAATAATAAACTGCTGCTGCCCAAATAAATACCCCGGTGGGGTTGTTCCAAAACTTGCCAATCAAATCCTCCCTGAGCAATCTTGAGTCCCAAGGAATGTTGCGTTGCCATAAGTTGCTCAAGTGTTTTGCGACTAATTTCAACCTCTGGCAATAGACGCTTGTACTCTGCTATTAAGTTCTGATATTTGCTTAGATCTGAACGGATTTGCTGTTCTGAGGCAACTAAACTCTTTTCATTGGCACTTAGTCCCAAGGCAGTTGTCTGTACAGCAATTAAATCGAACGCCAGTTTCTGGTCAACTCCTGCCATCTGCCCTTGTGTGTTTAGTGATTCTCCTGTTATGGAGGACACTTCGGCTCTTCCAAGGTTGAACTTCGTGTCTTCACCGGACACTTGTGTGCCGAGATTCGTCGCCATGGCGGTTTCCCCAAGGGGTAGGAGGACTGGTTTAGGGAACCCACCCTGATCCTTCTTTGTTAAGGCGAGTGGTGTCAAACTGTCCTGTGTCCCTACTCCCGCTTTATCTGCTAGCGATCGTCCAACTTCTTCCCGTAAAAGCGCCATTTGACTCTGACGCTGGTGCATTAGTGTTTTTACTACTGGGGAGTCGTCTGTGTAGCGCAGGCGTTCTCTATCCAAAGCTAGTTCAGTATTGTGAATTTCATCAAGCAGCATTTGGTAGTGAGTTGACTGACTCAGACTAGCGGGGATGAGTGCCTTTTGAGTTGAGGACGCCAGTTCTTTGTGTAGGTAATTGTAACGTGCCTTTGCGTCCTGAATCTGTGCACGAGTGATTCGTAGTTGTTTTTTAGTATCGGCAAGAGACTCAAGAAGAATTTTTCCTTGTACCTCCGGATCGAGTAAATTATTTTTCTTACGAAACTGTTCCAGATTTTTTTCAGCTTCAATTACCTCATTTTTGACTTTAGGCAATCGCTCATTAAAGAAAGAAAGCCCTTGAAAAAGTCGCTCTTTTTGTTGCTCTGCGTTGTAGTCATTATAGACTTTCTGCAAGGCTTGAAGGACGTTTTGTGCTTTAACTGGATCGTTAGCCTTAAAGGAAACCTCAAGTATAAGACTTTGAACCTTATTGTCTCCTGTCCCCTCTTCTACCTGGGTCACAATCAGAGGTTTTTGTTTACCCTTCTTACCTTTGATATCTTCTACTGTAATATCTGGATACTTTAGACTAAGCACATTTACAGCCTTCTGTATCAGCATAGAACTTAGCATCAGCTTCGTGTAGTCTATAACTTCAACATTAAGGTTACCAGAGGTGCTGTCTGTAACTCCCTGAACATTATTTGACTGTACACCCTCATGGAGATGGGAACTCACCAGTATTTGCATAGAACTCTGGTACGTCGGTTTTGTAGTTAAAGCCAAAAGGCTTCCAACCGACATAACTGCACAGGAAACACCCAAGATTAGCAAGCGTCGGCGACGCAGAATTGTAGAGATTTGTCTGATGTCAACCACGCTTTGCGGGGAAGCAATAACCAATTGCCCTTGCTTCAGACCATGCTCCAGACTAGTGTCAGCTACCATCAAAATCCTCTAACATCGAACACTATATTTGCAAAATTTTGAGAAACCTTTCTTAACTAAATAATTCGTAATTCGTAATTGAGGTATTAATAACTACGAATTACGAATGAGCAACTACGAATTAGTACGACATCCACCAAAAGTAGGAATCATTTTTGCAATCTAGAAGTGAAAAAATTCTTCTAGTTCATTTCAAGCTAAAGTGACAAGATTAAGATAGTCAACCCTCTCCATCAATCTTTACTATATCGTTACTAGTCACGGACTTTTCACTTCGTAGTAAGGCAATAAGCATTTTATACAATGGCTTTGATTGCTTGTGCTTGTAGTGATATATTTAACTTATTTATTAGTAATTACCAGGATAACGAATACTTTAATTGTTTATATTAATACATGCTTATTTGTATAAAAAAACTTATATTTATACTTACACAAGCCATAATTTTATGTTGGCTCTCCTGCCTGAATGCTTAGCAAATAAAGCAATAATTAAAATATATCCAGTTTAATAACAGCAGTATTCTTGGCTTAATAGTAACCCGCAAATGTGTATGTATTTTTTAAAAGTAACAGTTTGAGAAATAGAGCGTTTATTGTATAGTAAAGATACCTGCCAGCACCACAAAACCCTTAGATATGTATATTTAAACTTATGTAACTGTGTATTTATTGACTTAGCAAAATCTAAAATTCCGTAAAATTTTAGATTTTATTTGCTCTCAAAATTAAAGATTTCGTAAAGTCTCCGGAGGGTAAATGGGGCATGGGGCATGGGGCATGCCCTATTCCCTATTCCCTATTCCCCTCATGCTATATTTGTGGTGTAACTCCCACCTCAGTTAACTCCTTTTCTCGCCGCCTTGGTACATCCGACACCATAAAATCATAAGCCATGTCCGTATTAGGAAAAATAGCACGGGCTTCTTGAAGTAAATCCTTCAATTCCAAAGGATTTCCGGGGGCATAACGGGGACTGAAATGAGTCATAATCAGCCGATGAGATCCAGCGACTAAAGCTGTTTGCGCCGCCATTGTTGTTGTGGAATGCAACCTCTGAAAAGCCATGTCGGCATCTTGGTGGGCAAAGGTTGCTTCGTGAATTAACACATCTGCATCCTGTGCTAATTCCACCGCACCATCGCAATAAACTGTGTCTGTACAATAGGCAATCTTGCGTCCAATTTCCGTCTTGCCACACAGATCTGCACCATTAATCACTCGCCCGTCGGAGAGGGTCACCGTTTCACCGCGTTTGAGTTGACCGTAAATGCGACCGGGAGGAATTTGCAACTCCTGAGCTTTTTCTACATCAAACCGCCCTGGTCGGTCTTTTTCCACTACGCGATAGCCAAAAGCGGTAATGCGGTGATGCAAAAGACCACAGGTAACGGTAAATTCATCGTCTTCATAAATCACCCCTGGACTGACGGCGTGAACTTTGACGGGGTAGGAAAAGTGTGTATGGGAGTAACGTCCGGCGGCTTGCAGGTATTCATTTAATCCTGGTGGACCATAGATATCAACGCGTTCCACATTACCAGCTAAGCCGCAGGTCGCCAACAGACCCATCAAGCCGAAGATGTGGTCGCCGTGCATATGGGTGATAAAAATTCGGGAGAGTTGACTGATTTTTAGGTCACTTCGGATAATTTGATGCTGAGTACCTTCGCCACAGTCGAATAACCACATCTGAGCCCGTTGGGGTAATCTCAGGGCGACACTGGAAACATTGCGCGATCGCGTGGGTACACCGGAACTCGTCCCTAAGAATTTTATCTGCACAGCGTTATGCCTGCCTTCCTCTTACTGAATTTGGCGCTCTATTTTCTATAGTGGCACGGTTTTCAGTAGTGCATAGTCCTCAGTCCTAACAAAAAATTTGCATTAAGGTTTCATTTCTTTACTAGAGTTTCATAATACCTAGGTAAAAAATAAAAACAAATGACTCAGTAAAAACTAAAAATTTGCAATAGAGTGTTGTTTCTTTACCTAATTTTCATAATTAACAGATTAATAATAAAGTGGATGTTGTTTCTTTTTCAATAATTTATCAGTAAATTCTAGTAGTCAAACTGGGTAAAAATCTAGGACTAAAGCGCTAGACATGCAAATTAGACACCGCATATCCAGTGCCCGTCGCTGGTTAGAATTTATACTTGTGTGTAGTATTGCAAGCAGTTTATGGCTAGGTTATGTTCCGTTAACGACTTGGCAAGGGGAATTTAGATCCGTGGTAACAGCACAAACGACAACTGTAAGCAGCGACGGAAGGACACTTGCGCGTTGGATGTCCCCCCCATTCGCCGCCATGTCGGTGCCATCAGAAGTTCGGTATGCTGATGATAGTCAACTGGTGCAGCAAGGTATTCAACGGTACGAGAGCGGAGATTTTAGAGGTGCAATTGAACGCTGGCAAAAGGCTTTGACTTTCTACAAAAAAAATAACAATAGTGCTGACTCAGTGATTGTGATCAAAAACTTGGCTTTGGCGGAGGAGCATTTGGGTGAGAGTGAAAAAGCGATCTCGTACTTGGATCAGGCGATCGCCTATTATGCAAGAGTGCAAAACTTGCCTCAAAAGGGACTCTTGCTCACTGAACAAGCGCAAGCTTACAGCAGTTTAGGGCAACCTTCCATAGCGATCGCTCTTACTCACAGTGCGCTGCACATTGCCCATACTTACAAAGATATGACCTTGGAGGCGGCAGTTCTTTTAAGTCGAGGGGAGGCTTATGGAATTGAGGGAGATTACAAGCAAGCAATTGTAGATTTACAAAAGAGTGCCTCCCTTGCCGAGCAAGTTAATAATTCTGTTTATCAAGCTTCGGCTCTAAACAATTTGGGAAATGCTTATATTAGCCTTGCTCGGGTTAGTTATCGTCGTGCGAACTCCGCACTGCAATTAGGCGATTTAGACGAGGCTAATTTATTGAAAAAAGAAGCTTTGAGTTATGATTTCCAAGCTTTGAAATATTTCTATAGCAGTCTGAAGATTGCCCGTAGTCGCAGCGATACACTAGGTAAAATGCGCTTTCTACTCAATTCAATTCCGCCTGCATATCGCACTAACCAATCAAACTTAGCTGAAGCAAATTTGCAACAAGCTTTAATTCTGTTAGAACAATTAAGTGATTCTCGCTCAAAAGTTTATGCAGCAATAGAATTAGCTAATTTTGTGCATTCTCGTCCTGTTGATAAAATTTCGCCGTTAATTCAATGTCCACTAAAAAAATCCTCTGGGTCGATTCAAAGGTTTGTTGTGGGGGGGGTGAGATCAGAAAGTGAATTGACATTAAAGCTACTCAATCAAGCAGTCTCAATTGCTCGACGGTTACCTGATTTTCGCGCCTTATCCTTTGCTTTAGGTAATCTTGGTCATATTTATGAGTGTCGCCAGGAATATCAGCAAGCCCTTCAATTAACTCAACAAGCGAATTGGGCGGCTGTTCAACACTTGAATGCTAAAGATAGCCTGTATTTGTGGGAGTGGCAAGCTGGACGGATAATGAAAGCCCAAAATAAACCAGTTGAGGCAATCACAGCTTATGAACGAGCCGTTGCTGCGCTACAAAACGTCCGCAGTGATATTATGATTGCTAATCCAGACTTGCAGCTTGACCTGCGCGATACCGTTGAACCGATCTACCGTGAGTTAATTGAACTCAAGCTAAGTTTAGAGGATGACTCACATGCATCTAGCAAAAATAGCAATGAGAATCTGAGTTATGTACTTACCACCTTAGATACTCTGAAAGTGGCAGAACTGCAAAATTATCTCGGAAAAGATTCTATCTCTACAGCAGTTAATAAAAAAAGAGTTAATTTAGTCGATGCCAAAACGGCTGTCTTTAGCTCGATTATTCTAGAAGAACGTACCGCAATTATAGTTAGTCTTCCTGGTGGTGAAAAAAGGTTTACATGGATAAACCTTGATAATAAAAGCCTTAAACAGGAAATCAACGAATTTCGTATAGGACTGGAAAAACGTAGTGACATAATTTACAATCCTCAACAAGCACAGAAGCTGTATAACTGGATTGTTCGTCCTTTTACAAATGATTTAGAGTCATCGCAGATCACAACTCTAGTTTTCATCCCAGACGGAATTCTCCGCACTGTACCGATGGCAGCACTCAATGATGGTAAGAAATTCTTGGTGGAGAAGTATGCTATTGCTACAACCCCAAGTCTTACCCTGACAGATCTGCAAACAGTCAACCGTGAAAATATCCGAGTGCTAGCTGTGGGGTTAACCAAAGATGCCATAGTTGAAGGTCGTGTATATGAAGCTTTGACTAACGTCGGACAAGAAATCAGTCAAGTTGAGGCACAAATTCCCGCAAGTTCGCAGTTGTTGAATGAGAATTTTACACGCGATCGCTTGCGAGATGAACTTCGCCAAACTGTTTACCCAATAATTCACATTGCAACTCACGGTGAATTTGGCAGCGTTACTGAGGATACCTTCCTTGTGACAGGCAATAATGAAAAGCTGACGATCACTGACCTAAATAATATCATTCGCAGTGTTGCCCATGGTCCTGAAACAGTAGAGCTACTGACACTTACTGCTTGCGACACTGCGAGCGGAGATGACCTTGCGGCTCTAGGTCTAGCTGGTGTGGCGCTGCAAGCTGGTGTCAGAAGCGCCCTCGCTTCCCTGTGGTCAATTAATGATGCTGCTACTGTCACTTTAGTCACAAAATTTTACGAAGAATGGCGCCATACCGGAATGGGTAAAGCTGAGGCTTTAGGTGCGGCTCAAAAATCACTGATTGCAGCAGGGAAAAAATATGCTCATCCCTACTATTGGGCACCGCTTATCCTCGTGGGTAACTGGCTTTAGAAATTATGAATGCTGAATGATGAATTCTGAAAATTTTTCTCGATTCATAATTTAATCAGGTCTTCTAACAAACTTGCAGCAATTCCCAGTTGTTCATTTGCGGTGGAGGACAGAGCTTCGCCGAGAGCATCGTACCATATGCCTGCTTGAGCGTAGAGAATAGCTTTTTGGGACTGTTCGTGCCTGTAAGAAAGTGCAGTTTTTAAAGTCGGTAGCATTTGTACAAGCTCAATTTCTGCCCTAGCCAGTAGATTTCGAGATGGATGGTTACGGTTACACAAGGTTTCAACTTGCCAGAGATATCTTTTACCCACGGTTAAGCCTGGTAGTTGAATAGGCAAGGATAGCGTCATTATCCCTGGTAAACTTTGCAACTCCTGCTTATAAGCAAGCTTGCTGGGATCGTCGTTAGTGTCAAACTCATAGAGGGTGAATTCCATCGGCGTTGGTTGATCGTCAGGTACAAACCAAGCAAATGTTGGGTGAGACAAAGTGGTTTGCCCAACATGTGTAATCGGCGCCAGTATGGTAGGTGATCGCCCACCACTGGGTTTGCACCCTCCCCTAACGCCTGATGAGTCTGTATAGACACTTGGCGGCTTGAGATCAGTGGGTGGCTGATAAGCAGCTAGGGCTGGCTGAGTCAACGAGATCGTAACGATCAAAGCACAACTTATTAAAACCTTGATCTGAAAAAGTTTTTGCAGCCACTTAATCTGAATCATCGTCTGCTCTACATGAAAAGCAATGGATATTATATTTTAAATTCACAATTACTTTATTGTTAAAGTAGGCTAAATTCATTACAGATTTCAGTGATCTACATTTCTGAAAAATACATATTCAGTTAAAAACAGGGGATTTAGACTGATGTGCTAAGTGAAATAAAACTGCTTCCAGTTGCTCCACTGTGCTGGTTAAACTGAATTGAGATAATGCTCGCTGCTGTCCCTGTCGAGTCATAGCTTCCCATTGCTCAGGATTGCTGAGCAGGTAACGTAAGTTATTAGCAAGGTCTAAAGGTTTCTCAGATTCAAAGATTAACCCTGTTTGACCATGCTCTACAGCCTCTGGTGAGCCTCCTGTGTTACTAGTAACTATAGTCAAACCAGCAGACATAGCCTCAAGTAGGCTAATGCTGAAAGGCTCTTGAAAGCGAGAAGGTAACACCAAAACATTTTGTGTACGGTACAGCTGCTGGAGTTCTTTGCGTGAAAGAACTCCGGCAAAATGTATGTGATTTTGCAGACCTTTCGACTCAACAAATTTCTTGAGAGCCTTAACAAATTCAGGCATTAAGCTGCCACCAGCAAAGGTCGCTGAAAACTCAACACCTTCTGCATGAAGCAAACAAAGAGCGTTTATCAAAACATCAGCTCCTTTGTACGGCATCACGGAACTAGCATAGGTAATGCGTAGGCGATCGCGTGGTGGTAGTTCTGCTTGATAAAATTCCTCAACTGCTGCACCTGGATAAATAGTCTGAGCCGTCTCCACTGGGTAGCCCTTTTGCATTAAACTCTGTTGAATCCAATTGCTACAGGTGATGTACTGATACAGTGAACTCTTAGGAGTCAACTCAGCAGGATAGCCAGGAAATTCATTCATCAAAAAATGAGCGACTGGGATACCATCCGCCAAAATCTTTTCCACAAGTTCTATTCCCAAAAAGTCAATATTACCTGCTAGGCAAATATCTGGTTTGAAGGCTTGCAACTCTAAAGCTAAAGTCTTGCGGTTGATGAAAGTCCTTTCTGCCACTTTATCAATAGATAACCACTGGTTTCCTTGATCAGTCCAAACTCCACACAGGTTCAAGCTGCGGAAAACAACAGGCTCTGAATCAGTATTTTCGCAATTAGAAGTATAATCTTGTGCGTTACTTGTCAGTACCAACACAGTGTGACTGCGACGATGTAACAGTCGAACACACTCAGCAATCTGACGCTCATATCCTCCGATTACCTGAGGTGGATAAAGATTTGTGATTATGAGTATTTTCAGCTTATCCAAGACTCTTCCTTCACTTAATTTGAGTCATCATCTGCTCTCCATGGAAAGCAACGAAGATTATATTTATACTTAGTACAGCTTTTGATAAATTCGTAGCTTCTTGATTCGTAGTTGTGCTGTCTTCAGTCTCTGCGGAACTACAAGCCATGATTGTCATCTTCTTAACGATACGAACTTATGCTATCTTGTACTGAGTTCATTATTTTTAGTAAAAAAATCGGCTAAATTCATTACAGATTTCAGTGATCTACATTTCTGAAAAATACATTTTGATCACAGAATTGTAGGGTGGGCACTGCCCACCCTAGTACACGACGGCGGAAATAAAGCAACCATTCAGAATCATCGAAAAGCTTGCATCATAAGCTTTTTTAATTTTTAATTTTTAATTCCGCCAAGCGGTACTAGTGACTGACAAACCAAGCGATTTATCACTATCAAGACTTGGCGACAGTCCAACATAACTGACAAAGAGTGCCTTGAGGAGAAACAGGCGATCGCGTAAATTTCCCTTTGAGTTGCCTTGCTAAATTCCTCATCTGTTGTGTTCCTCTACCTTCTTTGGATGATTTGATGCTCACGCCATCATCGATAATGCTGAGAGTGTAGCAGCCTTCTTTGTAAGAGTAAGTGACTTCGAGACTGGTAACTCCTATAGCGTGTCTCCCAACATTGCACAAAGCTTCTTCTAGAAATCGGCAGAGTCCTTGTTTTTGTTCAATACTCAAGTTGCGATCATCTATGGGATCAAATGAACGGGCTTTTCGCCGGAGGGTTTTAAAGCAGGGAAAGTCTCGCTCTAAAGTATGGCTATAAACTTGATACAGAACTTCGTAAATTGGGTCTTGCACATTGAGTTCTATACCTCTTCCTAAATAGAGACTATTATCTTGAGTGAGGGGTTCCTGTTGCAAATATTCATAAACTCCCCGTAGCTCATAATTTAGTTTTTCAAGTTCTTTTTCCAGTTCTGGTAGTAATTCGTTTGGGGGCAATTTCTGCTCTCGAACAGACTTCAAAGTTTTAGCAAGGGTTTGCAGTGGTCCATTGTGAATTGTTTCAAATGTGCGTTCAATGATAACTTGACGAGCGTTAATTTTAGAATGCAAAACTTGGTCATATTGATATAAAGCAGTTAGTCCTATACCATTTAAAGCTAATACGAGCATTGCTGGTATGACTGGAACCCACCATCCCCAAGTGAGAAGTAAATAACTCATCAGTATTAGGCTAGTGCTAGCAATACCAACAGCTATAAAATTTCTGTACTGATATTTTGTCAGCCTAGCCAAAGCAATTCCAAACATACCCCAGCCCATAATCCACAAATATTCCCATGAGTCTGACCACGTGTTTAATAGTGGTCTAGAGTCAAGTACTGCACTGATAATTTGGCTAACAGCATGAGCTTGAATTTCTACTCCATAAACTCGCCCTGTTGTAGGTTTCGTGGATGTAATTGCAGAAGTGGTGATAAAGTCTTTAACACTAGGAGCAGCCATCCCTACAATCACAATGCGATCCCGTATCCAATTAGGATCAAATTTCCCTGTTTTGATATCACCCAGAGTCATGGTTCTAAATCGTTCTCGACCACTGCGAAAATTGAGTAGTACCTGAATCCCGCCTGCATCGGTTCGCACATATCCCCCTGAGTTAGATCTCAACCGAGGTAGCTCAGTATTACCGAATCTTAGAGCAGCGCGATCGCGAATCCCATTTTCTAAGCTAATACCTTCATGAGCTAAATAAGCTTGTGCCAAACATAAAGACAAAGATAACTTATATGCTTGAGGTGTTGATGTCACCAACAGCAAACTCCGTCTCAAATTGCCGTCTATATCCGTAATTTGATCTGCAAATCCAACTTTTTCAGGGGGCAATGCAGGTGGTGGATCAATTTGCTCAGGTAATACTTTTTCAATAGCAATTAAATTTTTTATCTCCTGAAAGGCGGATACAAGTTCACCATAACCCGGATCAACAGGTAAATCTTTAAAAATATCAATACCAATAATCCTTGGTTCTAGGGATTGCAATTTCCTGAGCATAACTGCAATTTCTCGATCTGGTATTGGATAGGCTCCTACACTACGAATATCATCTTCATTAATCCCCACAATCACAATTCGTTCTTCAATAGGTTCCCCAGGGCGCAAACTGAGAAGACTATCAAAAGCCAGCCATTCTAAAGATTGCATTGAACCAGTTAAACGGAGGATAATCACTAGGGCAATCACAGTAATGCCCGGTAATGCACCTACACGCAAAATAGCTATTTCCTCTTTGATTCTTTTCCAAAAACTAGGCTGAATCATTTGTTGATTGTTGATTGTTGATTGTTCTACTAACTACTAACAACTAACAACTAACTCCACACTAATCAATCAACCCTTCCTCTCTGGCTCGCATTTGAGTTTGAATTCGGATATTTTTGCCTTCTTCAGGATAAACTTCTAAAGCATCTTGTAGCTTACTCCAGTAATGACGTACCATCCGTTCAGATACAGACATTCGCTCTGCAATTGCCTTATCTTGTAATCCTTCCTGAAATGCTAGAGTCAGCACCTGGAGCCACTCTGGTTTCACCTCTAATCCCGAATGAATTCCTTTGATGTCTTTTGTATGAGTTAATCCCTGTAATGCCCAATCAACTCTGGTCAACATTTCCTTACTAGTCAGACTTTTATCTGCGACTGTAAAGCCTCCTTTATGAGCATCAATGTCAGGTCTAACTCTGACCAGTGTTCTGACATGAGCACTTTGGACAACAAGATTGAGGTTAGGATAGTCTTTCATCAGATTTCTGAGAAGTTGAAGCCCTGTATTAGGACGCGCCGGGACTCCAAGACTGTCTGGAATGGAAAGATCCATCACAACGAGATCGGGCTGTGAGCTAGTCAACTGATTTAGAGCATTCTTCCCAGTTAGAGCCGTGTTCAACTCGGCATCTGGGTACTGTTTTCGCAGCACATCGATTGTTCCACCCAAAACTGATTCGTGGTCATCAATTACCAGAAGTTTCATCATCAGGCCTATTGAAATTTCTGTACTTAAGTATACATTATTTTAATATACAATAAATAATATAGATTTTTGTTTTACTACAACGGTGCTTGTAACTTTAACTACCAGCGAAAGTACCAAGCCGCACTCATGTTTTTACTCCGACAAAAGCATTTTCCGGAGGTTAAAAACCGAAAACTTTCGTAAAGATATCCTAATTCTGGTATACTAGAGTAGCGTTCTTCTGTAGATACATCAGGGTAAGTAATTTTTACCATCATTTGACATACATTACCCACTTCTTGTAAAGTGATATATAGTGATATTTGTGCTAAAGCTTCCGGTAAACTTATTCTGAGTAACTCTTCTAAAGCCCTTAAAACTATCAAACTGCGTTCGGCTGGCTCATCTCGCCAATAGGCGGGCAAATCTATATGAAAATAGAGGTCAGGATGAGATTTTAGCCACGGTTCTAATAGACACTCTATGGCTAAAGGCAAGCTATCTTCAACGTATGCTGGAAATAAGCGATCGCTCAATTGGGCCAAGGATTTATGAAAGTTATCAGTTTTTTTTAAACATTCTTGAGTTTTGTTTACGGATAACTCGACATTATCTACTGGCAAAAGTTCTAAGTTACGACGGATTGTGAAAGATTCTTGCAATAAACCGTCACGAATTTTCTCGGCTTCTAGGAAGAGTTTCGAGGACTGCCTACAAAACCACCATTGTAACGCTTCTTGAGTTCTGTTGTGAGATTTGAGTGACCACATGAGGATCATGATATAGACCATCAAAACGATGACTTGTGTATAAAATTGGTAGAGCACAACGCACCAGTATCATTAGGTATTTTCTATCATAAGAAAAAAAATTGCGATTATAGTATAGATAGCTACAATCGTTTCCTAAGATAGCTTTTTTGCGATCGCGTCGCTTTGAAAAACCCAGTTTACTTAATAGCTGCTTACAAATCTGTGATTAACCTTGCCTTTCTGAGCATAAATTGCAGCGCTGTCTCTTCTTTGGAAATAATCTCGGCTGTGGCTGCCATTCCGGCTTGAAGATGGCATTGGTGTTCGCCATGTCCGAATGTTGGCGCTTCCGGTTTTACCATAGCTTCAAAGTAGCTCACACCAGCAGTTGCGGAACCAGTGGTTCCTGTACCAGAATTATTGGTTTGAATGGCGTCAGGAGAAATGGTGCTGACAACACCTTTGAGAGTACCGTAATCAGGATAGGGACAAGCATCCACTCGCAACTGCACTTTTTGATCAACTGCGACTCTTCTAATTTCACCAGGAAGAATCACGGCTTTAATAACTAGAGGAGCATTTAAGGGAACAATTTGGGCAATAGATTCACTAGAACGTACAACTTGACCAGAGTTGTACACATTTAGTTTAAGAATGATGCCATCACTTGTAGCACGAATAGTGCTATTTTTGAGTTGAGTATCAACTTGTTGGATATCTTTTCGAGATTGGTTGATTTGGTTTTGTATTTCAGATTGGTGTTGAATTAAGGATTGTTTTTCTTTAATCAAAGTCGCTATAGTTACTTCACCTTGAGCAATTTCTTGGTCAATGTGTTCTTTGGCAATTTCAACTGTTGCTTGACTAGGATTGAGGGCGGCTTTAGTTGCTAGAATTTTGCTTTTAGCGATGTCAATAGCTTTTTTTTCACCTTCAAGGCTTGATTGTGCCTGTAAAACAGTTACTTTTTTCGATTCATACTCTCGCTTACCAACTGCTCCGTCGTGTGACAACTGCTCATATAGATCGCGATCTCCCTTAGCAAAGTCTAAATCTAGCTTGGCTTTTTGCAAGTCCGTCTCCGCTTTTTGCAAATTGGCAATAGCCGCCAGCGAGTCGCTTGTCGTTGTCGCTTGCTTGTCTTGATAGTCTCGTTGGTTGCGTGCCAAATCTGCTTTTGCTGAGGAAACCGTCTGTTCTATGACTCTCTTTTGAGCCAGAATTTGAACATCTAAACTCTTGATTTGGGCATATATTTGAATGAGTTGTAACTTGCTCTGATCGATATTGCCTTTTGTCTGGCTCTTTTTGATTTGTAACTGCTCATCATCAAGGCGAGCGATTATATCTCCCCGTTTGACGAGCTGATTTTCTTTAACGAAGATATTTTTAACAGTTCCATCTGTTTGCGGTTGTACAAGCCGGAGGTCTCCGATAGGACGCACAGTAGCAGCAGCTTTCACCGTCACATTGTATTTTACAGATGAGGCTAGGCTAAACGCAGCACCAACAGTCCCCATAAGAAATACTCCAGCTAAGGATGTCCAAGGACTAACAGGAGGAAGAAACTCGTCACTTTTAACTGATGGTAGAAGTTTTTGCTGTTGGGTGTAGAGCATGATGATGTGGGGAATTGT
>CAZZXJ010000018.1:0-23112 GCA_964657905.1 uncultured Stigonema sp. | reverse complement strand
TAAGTATTTTAACTCATTGACAGAAGGGACTTTATCTTAACCTCTCACCGATGCTGGGGAGGTGTCGTTTATGTGACGATTATCATCATGCCTGATAATCGTCAAATCATTGGTAAGCATTCAGCCGTCAGCCCTCCCTTGTGACGCTCGTTCCGACGCTCATTTGACTGCTAATAGCTGAATGCTTACAATCATGGACTTTGCGCTGGTGTCGATTTTGCCAGCTTTCCTTGCCTACCGAAGAACGGAAATAGCTTATCGATAACAGACGCGCCGTGTTACTACTCTAGAGGGTATATAGCGACCTCTGTAATAACGCCTTGGAATACGAACTCGTCTGATGACGCATCTTCCGAAAGGGGAACGGTGAATTTTCCGTTGTCATTGGTTATACTGTAGTCATAAAGTCTTTGTACTCTTTTTGAAACCTTGATTGTAATCATGGCGAATGCTGATGATGAGAAATTTGTCTCCATGATGATTGCCCATGGTTTGATACCTTATGACAACTCGTCGCATTCTACCACCACCCAAGAGTCATGCTTTCAAAGTTATACTTCAAGCATGAGTGATACGCTCTACCTTTTGATAGAGTTTCGGGTATGCCTTGTCAACATTTTACACAGCATTAACAAATTAACAACACGTTGATGCGCGACAGCAGCAATTCTTTGGGAAAATTGAGAGAGTTATATCTTGTTAGGGTATTTTTATGAAGAAATTAATTAAAGGTCTGCGCGAATTCAAAGCTAGCTATTATTGCGCACATCAAGAACTGTTTGAACAACTTTCTCAGGGTCAAAAGCCTAGAGTGTTGTTTATCACCTGTTCGGACTCGCGTGTCGATCCAAACCTAATTACCCAAGCCGGTTTGGGTGAATTATTTGTTATCCGTAATGCCGGCAACATTATTCCACCATATGGAGCAACCAATGGCGGTGAGGGTGCCACAATTGAATATGCTGTTCAAGCATTAGATATTCGACAAATAATTGTCTGTGGTCATTTGCATTGTGGTGCAATGAAAGGGCTAATGAAGTTAGACAAACTGCGAGAGGAATTGCCACTTATGCATGATTGGCTAAAGTATGCAGAGGCAACCCGACGACTGGTAAAAGACCATTACAGCCAGTTGGAGGGGGAAGAACTGCTAGAAATCATAATTGCCGAAAATGTACTCACCCAAATCGAGAATTTGCGGACATACCCGGTAATTCACTCTAAGCTTTACCAAGGGCAACTCAACATTTATGCTTGGATTTATAACATTGAAACAGGAGATGTTTTGGCGTACGATCCCCAAAAGCACGCCTATGTCACGCCTCAAAGCCTGCTTTCAGTATCTGAATCTGATATAGATGAGACGCCCAATAGCCCAACTCTAACTGGCAATGGAGTGAACGGTTCTGCCAAAACTCAGGAAAGGGCTATTGAAGCGCCGCCGGAACTCCTCATTCCCGCACATGAACGGTTTCCAATGACACCGCTTTCTCCCGAACAGATGGATCGAATTTATCGAGGATCGAGAGCAGTAAATTGAGGGTGTAGAGTGTGGACGGTTGTAAATAATCGTGCCAAATTTAATATTTGTGCTTACAGCTATTTTAAGGTAAATAGACCTTTTTTGTCTCACGCAAAGACAAGGCAGGCAGACCGCCGGCTTCCGGCGATCTGAACTGCCGCGCCAAGACGCAAAGAAGAACGCCAAAAATGTGGTCTAAATAACTGAAAACTGCTGTTATTAACTCGAAGCACTCGTATAAAATCGCAGCGCAAACCGCCAAAACCAAGCGGAAACAAAAAACAGCACCAGCGCCAACACTCCCGCACCGATCACCCAGGTAATTTGACTCCGACCCAGCATCGCTTCTGCTGGTACAGTAGTTAAAAAAGCCACTGGCACTACAAATGTGAAGAAAAAGCGGTAAGCAGTGGGATATGCGACTATGGGATATCGCCCCGCTTCCAACAAACCCCGTAGTACCTCAGTGACGTTATAAATTTTGACAAACCAGATGCTTGTCGCACCTAGCATAAACCACAGACTGTACAAAATTACGAAGCCAAAAAATAGGGGAATAGCACTGATCAGGTACTCGCCTGTTTTCAAGCCGAGTAGAGTACCTGCGTAACCAATGAGCACGCAGCCAAAGATTAAATCTGGCAATCCCCAAGGTGAAAGGATGTGGGTGGAAAGCCAAAACTGGCTACGGATTGGTTTGAGTAACACAAAGTCCAGCGTACCTTCCTGCACATGACGCACAATGCGATTCAAGTTGGGGGCGAGAAAGGTTGCCGAAAAGCCTTGCAGCAGCGTAAAAATTCCTAAAACAACTAAAGCTGCTTCCCATGACCACCCTGTGAAAGTGTAGCCCTTCGAGTAAAACAAAAATAGTCCGAAGAGGCTGCCCGCAAGATTACCCAAGCTGGTCAGAGTAGCTAAGAGGAAGTTGACGCGATACTCCAACTCAGCTGCTAAAGCAGCGCTCCAAAACAGTGTAAGTACTTTCAGATATCTTTTTATCAAGCTAAAAAATTAGAAGGCAAAAGAAGTTGAGATCGCTTCTATTATCGCATCTAGGAAAACTGATATTAGACATTTCTGGATAATTAAGTATGCATTACCTGAAATCCTTGTAGAGACGCGAAATTTCGCGTCTCTACCTTCTTTGTCGGAGATGTCTATTGAAGACGTACTTTGCTTGATTGTGTTGCACAATTCCGTGAACAGCAGAATTTATCGTCGCTTCCTTCCCCAAAGAAAAGCAATCAATGCTGCTGCGGTGAGCAACAGAAGTGCTGCTATGCGAAAGGTTCCTTGAAAACCAAACACCAGTGCTTCAGCAGACGCCTTTGTCACATCAACAGCAGAGGCAAAGGAGAGGGTCAGCAAGGCAAACACAGTGCCCATCACTGCTAGTCCAGTACTTTGTCCCAATGTCCGGGACAAAGACAGTAACCCGGAGGCGATGCCTAAGCGTTCTGGAGGAACCTCGCCTAAAATGGCGCTATTGTTGGGTGACTGAAACATTCCCAGCCCGATGCCAAAGGGTGTAACCCGTACAATATAGCCTAGTTCAGTCAACTGGGCATCGAAGGTACTGATGGAAAGACAGCCAACCGTCATCAGCAGTAACCCAATTAGGCTGATGATACGTGGTCCAAACCGATCAGACAGATTCCCAGAAAAGGGGGCGATTATACCGGCCAATATGGGTGACACTGCCAGTAATAATCCCACCTTTTGGGTGGGATAGTGGAGAACTAATTCCAGAAAGAAAGGAGCGATAAAAATCACCCCTGCAAGCGCGATAAACACCAGCACTGCTGTTAACAAGCTGAGGCTAAACTGCAAATTACGAAACAGCCGCAAGTCCAGCATCGGTTGTTTCATCCGGGATTCTACCCATAAAAAACTTATCAAGCCGACCGTTGCAATCAAAAGGAGCGCTAACGTCCTAGTACTACCAAATCCGTGATTTTGTCCTTCTGTCATTCCTAGGGCAAAGCAAACCAACGTCACAGTCATAATCACTGCCCCTAGCCAATCAAACTTTTGTTTGATTGGGTTGGTAACACTGGGTGGAACACTGCGGAAAACCACAAAGCTGGCAAATATCCCAATCGGTACGTTCACTAAAAAGATGGCACGCCAGTCAGAAATTCTGATCAACAATCCCCCGACTGTGGGTCCAAGGGCAATACCTAGAGAGACAATCGCGCCGATAATTCCCACTGCCCGCCCCCGTTCTGCGCTGGGAAAAACTTCGGTAACGATCGCCGCACCCAGTCCCGAAATCATCACTGCTCCTAGTCCTTGGAGTGCGCGAAACCCAATCAGCCAGCCTTCTCCAGGTGCAAGTCCACACAGCAGCGAGCTAAAGGTAAACAGCACCAACCCGAACAGATACAACTGTTTCTTCCCGACCATATCGCCTAGTCGAGCCGCACCTAACACCAACGCAGTAATAACAAGTAAATAGCTCAAAACGACCCATTGAATCGTGGCAAAGCTCGTGTGGAAGACTTTTACTAAAGTGGGTAGAGCAATGTTGACAATACTAGTGTCAAGAGTAAACATTAGTACACCCAATCCCACACCCAACATTGCCCACCACTTTCCTGAAGAAGAATTTGGCGAGTGAGGAGGCAAATGCTCTGAGTTTCTGTTTATACTCATATTTTTTCTCAGTGATAGGTCTGATCGAGGTTAATCCTGATGTTCTCAAGAAACTGATTGAAATTAGCAATCTGCTGCGCACTGAGATTGTTAATCAGGTCAGCCTCAAAACGCTGAACTACGACTAAAAGTTCAGTATGCAAGCTGCAACCTGTTGTACTCAAATAGATGCGGGTAATACGACGGTCTTCAGGATCGTTGCGGCGCTCAATGAGAGCGCTGGCTTCTAAGCGATCTAGGTGACGGGTTAGTGTCGGACATTCTATATTGATCCGCTCTGCTAGCTGGGTTTGAGTGATACCTTCTGAATCTTGAAGCGTATGGAGAACTAGCCAAATGGGTAGGGAACCACCCGCTTGGGCTAATTCTCCCTCAAACCGTAATCGCACTTGTTTAGCTGTAGTCAAAAAATCTCGGAGTAATTTTTTCATAGCTCTCTAATTATTAGCTAGCTAATAATTAGTTGTCAATATATTTGGTATGCTCTCTATCAACTTTTCCCCTAAGGATAAGTAATTTATCCTAAGTAAGATTTCGGGGAAGACTCACAAATGGCATAATTAAATGTTTAGTATGCTGAAATAACACTGTAATCATCAATACATACAACACAATAATATGGACAATACAGACCACAGAAAACGCGTAATGAATGGAGAAACCTCACTCTTTCTGAGAGGTTTGATTATTGGCAAAGTGTTAACACTGGTGGTTATTGGCGGAATGTTTTGGTGGCTAATGAAAACACACCTATTGACCACCACTGGCGCTGACTCTTCCTCTGATCAAAGTTCACAAACTGTCTCACCTGCTGCGTCAACCTTTCAGACAGTTGTGGATGTTCCAATTGGCTCATTCAACTATGGTGGTAGTGCAGCTTGGGCATCTATCAGGCAATTAGTAGATTCTCAGATCCAGAGCGATCGCCCGGAACTACAGTTGCGCTATGTAGATCCCACTGATGGCAGCGCTGGTTCTAACTCAGGCATTCGCATGTTGCTTGAGGGACAATTGGACTTTGCTGAGTCTTCCCGTCCCCTCAAAGAAGAAGAATACGCGGCGGCTAAGCAGCGAGGCTTCACTCTTGAACAACGTCAGGTAGGCGTTGATGCGATCTCCGTGATAGTCAACCCATCACTCAAGGTGTCGGGCTTAACCATTGACCAGTTGCAGCAGATTTATCTGGGGCAGATTACTAATTGGCAAAAAGTGGGTGGACCAGACCTACCCATCACTCCTTTCTCCCAACATCCTGAGGACGCCGACCCAGTCCTATTCTCTGCCAACAGAGACTTAAAGAAGCAAGCGCTTAACCCTAATGTGAAATATGTCTACTCCACCACAGAGGCGCTACGGCAAGTCAGTAAAACCCCCGGTGGTCTGTATTACGCTTCTGCCCGGACATTAGTGCTTCAATGTAGTGTGAAGCCTTTGCGGCTGGGACGCACGAACACTAGCCTTATTTCCCCTTACCTTGAACCCTTAGTATCACCTCAGCAGTGCCCGCGTCAGCGCAACCGAATCAATACTCAAGTCATTAAGAATGGCAGCTATCCAATTACCGCTAACTTGTTTGTGATTATTAAGCACAACAAAAGTCGCCAACAGCAGGTTGGGGAAGCATATGCCAGACTTTTACTTACCGACCAAGGGCAAAAGGCAATTCAGCAGGCTGGCTTCATGAGGGTTAAATAGATAAGTCTAGCATTGCTATTTCAATGCCTGATCGGGATTTATACACTCAAATCCACGCTACAATACATAGAATAACACATGACCGTGATTTTCCTTGTAAGTCTAGATATTCTGTTTACTGCTGCTCATGCTTAATTGGCAGAGTAATCACAAACTCCGTTCCCTGACCAATTGAGGAATTGACCGAAATTTGACCTTGATGCTTTTCAATAATCTGGTAGCAAATTGAAAGCCCTAAACCCGTACCCTTACCCACTGGCTTCGTTGTGAAAAAGGGATCAAATATCTTGTCTAATATTTCTGATGGAATTCCCGGACCATTATCAGCAATGTGAATTATGACTCGATTTGGCTCAACTACTTCCGTACGAATATGAATAGTAGGGGTTGTCATTTGTCCTTTGTTCTCTACCAATGACAAATGAACGCCACTTGCTTCAACGGGACGGACAGTTTCTTTTGGAGGGTTTCCCTCCTCCGAACTGTCCTTGGGAACCCCCGGAAGTTCTGATTGGCGGCTTCCGCCGACCAGACTTCTCTGCGCAACGCCGTGGCTCATCATGACTAATGACTCTTCCAAAGCATCAATCGCATTACTGAGGAGATTCATAAACACCTGGTTCATCTGGGCGGGGTAGCATTCTACTAAGGGCAAGTCATCATACTGCTTGGTGATGGTAATCCCGGTTTTCAAAGAGTGATTCAGAATTAGCAGTGTGTTGTCAATACCTTCGTGTAAGTCAACTTCTTTTACCTGTGCTTCACCAAGGCGAGAGAAGTTGCGTAGCGACAAGACCAAAGAACGAATGCGTTCTGCACCCATTTTCATGGAATGCAGCATTTTAGGTAAGTCATCTCTCAGAAATTCCAGGTCAATGTCTTTAGTATGTGCTTGAATTGCAGGTGTTGGTTGAGGGTATTGTTCTTGGTAGATCTGCACCAGTTTCAGCAAGTCTTGAATATACTCGTCGGTATACTGGAGGTTAGCGTAGATAAAGTTGACAGGGTTGTTAATTTCGTGAGCCATGCCCGCCACCATCTGACCGAGGCTGGACATTTTTTCAGTCTGAATCAGATGGGCTTGGGTTTGTTTGAGTTCGCGCAAGGCTTGCTCCAGCTTAGTCGCTTGTTCTCTCAATTGTGTTTCCGACTGTCGCAATGCTTCCTCTGCCTGTTTACGCTTTGTAATATCGCGGAAGGTCACAACAGCACCTTTGATGTCAAGGCTCTCGATTATTGGATAAGAAGAATACTCGGCGGCGAAAGCAGTCCCATCCAAACGCCATAAAACTTCGCTGTCCACATGGCAACTTTGTCCGATGCGGAAAGCCCGAAAGATCTGACACTGATCATGAGGGTAGGGGCAGCCATTACTGTAACTATGATGGATTAACTTGTGCATATCCCGACCTATGACCTCTTCGGGTTTGTAACCCAGCATTTTGGCTCCGTTCGTGTTAATGAACGTACAGCATCCTTGCAAATCGATGCCATAGATGCCTTCTGCTGTCGATTCCAGCAGCAATTTTATGTGATTGGCTAATTGTAATCGCTCTGACTCCGCCTGCTTGCGCTCAGTTATGTCGCGATAATACCAGATTCTGCCAAATGTGACGTCGCCTTCTGGAGAAAGCACAGGGGCTGAGTAACTGTCCAAAATGCGCCCATCATTCAAGTAAATTTCATCGCGGCTTTGTTCGTGAGGATGCGCATACAAAAACTCCACCTGCTCAAGGTACTCTTGCGGCTGTTTCAGATTTAACAGCATAAAGGAAAGCACCTTTGTGGCATCACCAGACTTGATGACCTCATCAGAAATCCGCCACATCTGCTCATAGCGCTGATTATACGACACAACCTCTCTGTTCTCGTCAACCAAAAAAATCCCATCGATTGCTGCCTCTTGTTGAGCCTTCAAAACTGAATGACTGCGTCGCAGTAACTCTTGTGCCTGCTTCTGCTCGGTAATGTCACTCAAGGTGCAGATAACTTGCGCCACACTGCCATCTGCCCCAAGTTGCGGCTCGGCATTTACTAGCAACCATACCCGGTCTTGGGTAATAGGACGGTATATATCCAAGACAACATTGTGTAATGCCCACTTAGTTTGCAGTATCTGTGGCACACAGAAGGTTTCATTGGGGAAAGGGGTGCCATCAGAGTGAATCACATCCCAATCGGTGGCAAAAGCGGTCGTGCCCAGCAATTGACTTTCTGTTCGACCCAGTAGAACACAAGCTGCTGGGTTACTTAAGTGAATTTCCCACTGCGGTCCGAGCAACAGCACACCAACATGCATCTTGAGAATAAGGTTCTGTAGCAGTTCCTGAGCCTTAACTTCAACAGATCGGCGCTGATTTACTAGGGAAACTAGCAGTGCTAAACCCAAAATGACAAGGGTAGCCATGCCAATGACAACGGCTAGTATACTCGTATTCAAAGTGTAGTCGTCGGGAACAGGTCGAAAACCCAAAATCAGTGTAAAGTGCGCTGCTGCCATTGCGGTGTAATGCATCCCACCAATTGCCCCTCCCATAACAATGGCGCTCAAAAATTTGTGCCAGTGCCAAGTCGTCTGACCCCGCAGTTCAAACGCTAACCATAACGCCACACAAGATGCACTGATAGCAATACCCACTGACAGCCCTACCAACAGATGGTTGTAATGCAACAGAGCCTGGGTGTGCATCGCTTCCATCCCGATGTAGTGCATGGAAGTGATCGCCAGTCCCATGAAAACACCACCAGCCAGCAGTTGGAGTCGGTTAAGTAAGGAGCGACTCGCCAATAGGAGTGCCGCAAAGGAAGCAATGACTGCTGCCAGCATCGATAGCAGCACTGTCGGGACATGGTAGTTGATGGGTACAGGTAAACTGAATGCCAGCATCCCTACGAAGTGCATTGACCAGATGCCAATTCCCATAGTTAATGCACCACCACTCAGCCAGATGATGCGAGCCAGCCCCTGTGTGAGTGTGACTCTCCCTACCAGTTCTAGTGCTGTATAGGAGGCCAGCACGCCAATCAACAGAGAAAGTGCGACTAAGCGCAGATCATGAGTTCCAATTATCATCACGAATGATGGGGCTGTTTGGGTTAAATTCAGTGTTTACAGAGTGATTTACTTTCTGCTCCCTTATTTTTCCCAAAAAGGTTGTTTCTCACCTCATGGCAACCAGTTCCTTGCAAAAGCTTTACATAATAAGTATGGCTCCAAAATTGTCTGGGTTCAGTTCTTAAACTGTCACTGATCATACTTGTCTTTTGAGAGATCCAGTGGTATGGTCTAATTGTGTGTGAGGAGCAAATGTAAAGAGGGCTTAGGGTGGAAACACGGCAACACTCCCAAGCTCTTTTTGCTAATGTAAAGAGGGCTTGGGGTGGTAATACGGCAACACTCCCAAGCTTTTTTGCTGCCAATTAAGAGAAAATTTATCTGTGAAAATTCTGTCCTGTTAAGAATTTTTCAACTCTACTTTTCAGTCTTCGTCAAGAGCCGGAAAAGCCTCCTCAATCTTCCACAATTCATCTTTATTTTCTATAAACCAAATGCGAGTTTGCGCAGTCAATTTACTCCAGATGTTTTCAACTGGAACGTGGGGAGATGCATATCGATACTCTTGACCAAGTACTTTGAGATTTTCTACCACATGATCAGGAATGCCAAACTCTTCAAGCCAGTCAACTTGTTTAGATCTTCCAGACACTCCGCCCCCCGGGTCGAAAATCAATTGTGCAGATCTAATCAAATCAGCAAAGTGTATCGGCTTGAGTTTGTTGATCTCCTGAATCTGGAGTAATTTGTCATTTTCTTGAGACATAGTCGATCTTTGTGGTAAGGATTAGTTGTCTATTGGACTTACCGCTAGAGATTTTTACCCCAATGCCTCTAGTTTAGCGTACAGCTGATAGTTCATTTTCGATTAGAACGGTAACAGCAGCGACAGCTATCAACATTTCGTCATTTTTATCGTTGAGCGAAGGTATTGCTTTACCCTGAACCACCATCCCCCCAGATTCAACGGTGAGGGTTTTGCGACCAAAGGGTAGTACAGCTAGTACCTCCTCTTCCCTGACTTGCTCTGGGTAAGGTACTGCTACCTTTACCTCTACAATCATTTCATTTGGATCGGTTAAACCAGCGATTTCCCATACACCAGGCAAAGAATTGTGAGCGATCGCATTCCTCACAGCCCTTGCTGCTGCAACCGTTGGTTCCTGTCCGTGTTGGTCAATCCCCATCCCCATTTCAATAATTAAGCGTTTTCGAGCCACAATTACCTCTGAATATAATTTTTGATTTTTAACCGCAGATGGACGAGCCAGTGTTCCGCTGTGTTAAGGGCGTTGAAGCACCGGGCGTGCAGATAATTATCGCGCACAACCATTAGCCTAATGTGCGATTATTTGCAGTGGTAGTCTAGATTTAATGCGCGTTGGCAACGGTAAATGCGTATCTAGCTTGTGCTGAACTGATGGCGCTAACCATCCTTTATCACGTTTACGGTTATCGAATCTTGGTTTACGATGCCTTAATCGATTACGGCGAGTTCTACGATACTTTTTACGTTCCGTGATGCGTTCTGAAACCCCATCAAGAAGTTCCAATTCCCCACCGATCAACTCTTCTTTCTCGGTACAAGCGCTAAATCCAATGTGCTTGTAACCTGCATCAATCCCCAATGAAATCGGCTGCTTATAACCAGCAGATCCATAAATTAATTGGATAGTAAACGCATCTCTGGCTACAATCTTGGCTTTACCCGACTGTAAAAGTATTCGGGCTTTTCTTGGTGTTGTGGGCATTAATGGTTGCCCATGTTTGTTGATGACTAATACGAGCATGATTTTGAACTATTAAAGAGTTCAGCCCTGATGGGTGGTTTCCTTCTCCCAAGGGGAGACGCTTCGCGAACGCCAATGTTTTTCCGAGGTTTCTTCCCAGCAACACTTTCCCCCTACCTGAAGGAATATTTAATCACTGAGCACAGTGTCCGAGACTAGGAAACGGGTTGCTAACCCTACATCCCGGAGTGCCTATACATTCTCAGAAAACGGAGTGAACCTTGCATAACGGCTCACTAAGGCTAATGACGAACTTCTAATTTCTTAGAAGCCCACACCTACCGCGAAGCGGAGGTGTGTGGAGTCGTCACGTCGAATTTCTAAAATCAGTCATTGTCTGCCAATATGTATCTGGTAACCCCGTATCAAAACACTTGCCTTTCACAATATATCCTGTCATGCCCTCTTCTTGGCGCAATCTATCGAGACAGGATGTTAACTCAAACTCACCCCGCTCTCGAAAGTTTTTCTGAATGTGTTCTCCTAGAAAGTCAAATATTTTCGGCGTGAGTACATATAAGCCGAACATACAGAGAAACTCATCTTCTGCCATTCCTTCTACACGCAGATACTTGCGTGCATACTCCAGATCGGGTTTTTCGGAGATTTGGGTCAGCCTCATCAGGGAATTGAAAAGCCAGACTCCTGTTACACAGCCAGCTTGATGAAGAATTTCTGCTGGCATTGTAGTTAGTCCAACAACGCTTTGATTAACTGTTTCATATATATCTAAAACTTGACGTGCACAAGATTGTTCGGCATTGGATGAGTAAACGTGGTCACCTAGCATGAGCAAAAATGGTTCATCTTTCACCCATTCCTTGGCACAGAATACGGCATGACCGTAGCCTTCCTGCTCCTCTTGGGTTATAATTGTAATTCTACTACCTAAATCTTGAAGATATTTGCTATATTCCTGATTTTGGGGTGAAAGTTTGTTGAAAAGTTCTTTTGTGGGTGGATTTTTAAAGAAATCTGCAAAAATTTCTTTGTCGCTTGGTTGCACCACAATTCCCACCTCTTCGATTCCGGCACTAATTGCTTCTTCAACAATTGCCATAATCACTGGTTTGGCCCTACCATTTTTATCAATTATCGGGAAAAGTTCTTTTTTGACAACTTTGGTAGCTGGAAACAAACGAGTACCGAAGCCTGCTGCTGGGATCACCGATTTTTTAACTTTATTGTTCTGCATAAATCATCGAACAAGGTTAGAGGGTAGAGGGTCAACACCTTTACCCTTACCCCAATTTGCGGCAATTTTACCTGGAAATCTTACCATTCTCTGCTGATGTAAGTTAGTATGGGCACCAGCAATGTATGAGCCACTTCTTGACCATACAGTTAAAAGGGGTGTTTCCGTATACTTTGCTAGATTTGTGAATAATTTCTGCTGCATACTACTAGTGTCAGTTGACAAACTGTCACTCACCTAGTTCCCCGTTTAATTGCAGAAGCGATATTCTTGATTGTGCAAGGAGTGATACCACTTCACCTCATGTTTGCGACAAGTTATTTTTGTAATCGCTCTGATTAACAGGGTATTGCGGATTTAAAATGTTGCACTGAGTGAGTGGGTTGGTATAAAGTTATACGGTGAAGCGCTTGGGTGAGCAAAACTCTCAAGCGCTTTTACGTGTAAAAATAAAACAAGTTTCATTTTTAGGGAGGAGTAAATTGACACTCTACTTAGAGTTGTTGGTTGTTATACTCACCACTAACCACTCACCATTTCCTTGATTAAGCTGCTAGCACTGTCCAGAAGTAGCCATCGGGTGCCACGAAGGAGAAACTCTGCTCCTCAAACTCGTTGGTAACGATGGTTGTAAACTTTTCCACCGGACTTGCTTTAATGCGATCGTAGTACAGGTTGAGTCCACGTACTCGGTAGGTGTACAAACACATTCCCAAACAGCCTGGTTGGGCTGCTTCAAACCGGGAATTTAACTGGATAGAACTGGGAAACCGAATGATGTAAAGTCTACCGGAACGTGCAGCTAACAGCTCAGTCTTTGAAGAACGTGGATCATCAAAAGCAGTGACAAAAAACTTTTCACCCTTGTGCAGGTCAAAAATCTCTCGACCAGCCAGGGATGACTCATAGCTAGTCTCTACATCATCACGCACACGCAGTAAACCCAATTCTTCATAAAACTTCAGCGTTTCCTTGGTGTCATCCTGAATTACCATTCCCATATGGGTAAACTGGCTAGTCTTGAGCGCAGAACTTTTATTGATGTTGCCATAATCTGGCAATGTATAGCCATACCTTTGAAACAGAACCTGTCGCGTTAAGGGTTGCAACAAAAGCATTTCTCGCACCCCAATCGCTGGATCGATGAAAGGACGGCTTTTCCTCTCTTTGTTGTAGATGACTTCCCAGTGAGGATTGGTGTACCTGATAGCCCAATTTCCTGCTCTTGCATCCTCCACATGATTTAAGATATTTAACACATCAGTAGTTAAGGTTGTTGCCCAGCGATTTCCCTTCACCTTCATCGACTCCATCCCCAACCCCTCATTGGTCGGGTTTTGCCAAACCATGAGACGAATCAAACCATGATCCGTATTTTGGTGGTAAAGGCGAATCGAGCGTAAAGACGAATCCACCCCATATAATTGCTTGGCTGCTGCTGCTGGTAATTCACCCACTTGACCAATGTGATAACCAAATTGCTCCCAATATTGAATCGCAGAAATTGGTTCTGGAACGCCAATACATACCTCATAGATACCTTCAATTGCAGTTTGTTGGTCTTGAGTCATACAAATTTTGGTATTCGTGTCATTGTGAGTACGCTATTCTTATTGTCGCCCGGGCTGAAAGTAGCTTTTGATATCAGCAACCTTATGAAGCAATTTGTTTCAGATCTTGTAATACTGCGGCGGCTGATTGGTAGCGATCGCTAAAGTGATAACGCACCATCTTATCTAAAATCGCCGCTAAGTCTACACTGACTTGCGCCCAGTGACGCCACACCACAGTTCCTGTATGAGCATTTGGCTGAAGTTCGTGCGGCACTATGCCGGTTATGGCTTGAATGCCAATCATTCCCAAGGCATAAATATCACTGCTCAAGCGGGGATGACCGACGAATTGCTCTGGTGGTGCATAACCCCGCGTCCCAATGGCTACAGTTGCTAATTCTGTTTGCGGAGATGTTGGTGGTTGCATTAACTTCACTGCACCAAAGTCAATCAGCACCAGCCGATTATCTGTAGCGCATCTAATAATATTACTCGGCTTAATATCTCGATGTATGACACGATGCTGGTGAACAAACGCCAGAACTTCTAAAATTCCTTTAAGCATATCTATGACCCAAGATTCTTTCTGCACACCATGAACAGGCGCTAATTCTTCACTCAATGTATGTCCATGAATATATTCTTGTACTAAATAAAATTCATTATTTTCTTCAAAATATGCCAGCAGTTCCGGAATCTGATCATGTTTACCTAAAACTTCTAAAATTTCGGCTTCGGCATCAAATAATCTTCTAGCAACTTGTAAAAATTTTGTATCCTGTCGGGCTGGCATCAATTGTTTCACTACACAGGTGGGATTACCTGGACGCTGAATATCTTCTGCTAAATAAGTGCGACCAAATCCACCGTGACCAAGGACTCTGGTGATTTTATAGCGTCCGCTTAAGAGGAAGTCACCTGTTGCTTTTTCTTGTGTACCAATACCACTAAGGTGAAGATGTTTGTCTGGGATTGCGGTATTTTCTTGTAATAGTATATTTAACTGTGCGATCGCCTCTTGTTGTTTTTCTACCTGCAAAATAATCACCTTTGTTTGCTGCTGTGTCTGATAAGTCGTGTAAACCATAACACTGACTATCGTCATGACCAAAGCCAGGGCTGGGGGGATTATCGGCACCCATCCCGTTTGCAGAAATAGGATAAAGCCGACTCCCACTAAACCGAAGAGCATTCCCCCACCCGCCAGACCCAAGCGCAAAGGATGTCTCAGTCGCCACGCTAAAACACCACCCGCCAAGGACCAGCCCCACACCCATACAGCTTCAACCCAGTCCGACCAGTACCAAATTAGGGGTCGTCCATCCAGCACTGCACTCATGATCTGACTTGTTACCTGTGCATGAATAAATACAGGGAGCATTCTTGGGGGTTCCTGTGGCGAAGCACCGTAGGGGGTATAGAAGCCAAGATTCACACTGCGGGCAGTAGTGCCGATGATCACGAGACGGTCTTTGACTAAATTGGGATTTATTTGGTCTGTGAGGACTTGTGTAAGACTTACTTGCTTGGCAAAGTGATCGGGGTCATGGTAGTTTATTAATATTTGGTGACCTTTCGCGTCTAGATGTTCATAGCTGCCTGAATTGTCTGTGAGGGTGCGGAAGAAAGTTTTACCTAGTTGAAAATCATCTTGATTGCTAAAATGTAGATTAATGCCTTGTTTTTTCAAGTACTTAATTGCTAATAAAGAAGCAAACGAGAAAGACGTTTTACATTTGTGGTCTTTAGGGGAATGAGCAAACAATAAACTGCGGCGGAGAATGTGATCATCGTCAGATACTACATCGCCAAAGCCAACATTATCTATAGGGAAATTCGGCGGTGGTGCAATTTCTTCGCTACCCATGCTACTGAATATACAAATACTGATGACATTGTCAGTACCCTTAAGACCAGCAGCAAAATTTTTCTGTTCTGATCTGTAGATATCTAAACCAATGACACGCGGTTGATAGGACTGTAGTTTCGCCAACAGCCGATTAATTGTGATATCTGATAGAGGCCATTTCTCTCGCTGAATATCGTCCTCAGTGATGGTAACCAGTAAAATACGTGGATCCGGTGCCTCAGGAGGGCGTAACCGTAGCATTTGGTCGTAAGCACTTAATTCCCATGACTGTAACCCCTTGAATTCCCGAACTCCCAGTACTATGGCAGTGACTCCTAGACTGAAGATCACCACAGTTTGCAGGCAGCGCTGAGCAGTAGTATCGTTTTTGCGCTGATCTTTGGGCAATGCGACACGGAGTTTTTGCAATAGTTCAGTAATCACAGTATTAGGGGTATAGCCCGATGTTGCTCACTTTGATTCACTCTAGCAATATAGCGGCATCAGGGAGGCGATCTCACTGGTCTAGACTTGTCCTACCCTATTGAAATCAAATATGAAAGGAATTGTGGCGTGTTTTTATGTTAGATGGTAACCCTAAATAGTACATATGTATTGTGTTGTGTGGCTAATATATAAAAAATTGCGAGAGTATGTCAAGCAAATGTCTTGTGAATGACAAAATAACATGATGTCATGTGCAGCCAATCCCTATGGTTGAGCGGTTACCAATAAAAAACCCCGGTCATCGGGGTTACTTATAGTACTCAAACTCTTGGGTAAATTCCTAATTCCCTAATGGTACGGTTAGTCACTATAGTGACTAAGGAAACGTTTTAGCAACTAAGCCCCAGGGGGAACTGGGGCATTTCTTATTTGAATCAAATTAGCATTTTTCCAGTATGCCTTAAGCATCTCAATTTTGTGATAATTTTGTGTACTACATTTAGACTGTATAGTTGGGGCGTAAGTAGCAATCCAAAAAAAACGCTGAGGCGATAATTCCTTTACCTGTAGTACAGTAAGTTTCCACGAGTTGATTGATCACATCGCTAGAAATGAATGGCTGGTCGCAAAGTGTCTAGCCCAGACGGTACTAGAATTGCTGTTGGTAGTGGAGACGGTACGATTAAAGTTTGGAAACTTGATGGTGATTCAGCGCTGTTCGCGTTAGCGAAGCGTTAGCCGGTACTCCGGCGTCAGCGTCTCCGTCAGGAGAAGGGGGACGTTAGAGAGCAGCTTTCAAGGACATAGTGCTACCGTGTGGATAGTTGCATTTAACCCCCAAGGCAATATCCTCGCTTCTGGCAGTGGGGACAGTACAGTTAAGCCTTGGAAACTTGACTGGACTCTGTTGAAAACTTTGAAAGGTCTTCGTGCAGCAGTGTGGGGAATTTCGTTTAGTCCAGACGGTAAAATAATCGCTTCCGCAAGTGTCGATAACATGGTGAAACTGTGGAAGTTGGACGGTATGGAACTGGCAACACTGAGAGGGCATAGTTCTGCGGTCAGGGCGGTTGACTTCAGCCACGACAGCACTTTTTTGGCAACGGTTGGTGAAGACAGCAAGTTAGTTCTGTGGAATGTGCCGCGAATTCTCAAGCTAGATTTACTGGCTGAGGGTTGCGATCGCGTGCGGGATTAGCCAAAAGTTGCACAAAACCTTGATGTTCCTGACTCGCTAAACCTAATTGCAATACTTCTAAAACCTTCGCCAAATTTCCAGCTAATAAAGCGGCTTTATCTAACCACAATCCCAGCAATACTTGAGAGCAGATTATGCCATCTCCATTGGCTTCAAGTTTAATATACTCCCCCTCATTTAATCTAAACCAATCAAATTGACGGTCATAAACGATCTTCTCCCAAAGGGAGACGCCAAGGGCGAACGAGGCACGAGCGTCATTATCAATTACGAATTATTGTGACTCCGCTTTCTAAAAAAGGGAGCCAATGTATCTTATTCTTCTATTTGTAGCGACATTGTGGCTCACGACAGCGGAGCTATTGTGACTCCAAAGTGCCATTTGGCTTGATGCCAACAGGTTCCGGAAAGAATAGCGTTTCTGAAGTCAGTACTTTTAAGTCTGGCGGCTGTAAAGTCAGCGTCGGTCAAGTCAGCACCATGAAAGCTTGTGCCTTTTGCTGTCCAATTGATCACAAACTTCTGAATCAAGGTGTATTTTTCGTCAAAAGCCACAGCCCGCCGACCAATGTAAGCACCAACTAGTGTAATAGTGATCGCGACGATGCCAGCGAGGGCTTTCGCGATCACACTAGCGCCAGTGAGCGCACTAGCAACAGCAACAGCAACAGTGACCGCGACGGCAACCACGAGTTCAGTTGCGACCTTAGTTGTGATTGTGCTGGCGACAATCACAGTAGCGATCGCCACACCAGAAGCAGCAACAGCAGCAGCAGTGGTCACAAAAGCGCTAACAACAGTGACAACGATAGCGAAACCGAAAGCGAAAGCGATATCAACCGCGATCCCCACAGCGATAGCGAACGCAAAAGTTACAATTCCTAGACCGTAGCGGATAGCGATTGTAAAGAATACTATAAGCATGATCGAGGATGCCACACCAGCGCTGAAGTTGTCAGGGTTGGTTCTGTCAAATAATGCAAATGTGACCAAATAACCAGCCAATCCGGAAAACTGACCTGATATTCCCGACAACAGCCACGCTGCTAAAACTAAACCAATCGTCCCCCGGCGTGGCAGTCCGGTCCTGGCATAGCTGAAATTAGCACCGATCAAAATCGCATTGGTGAAGTTTGCCCCTCGGATATCCGCATAGCTAAAGTTTGCCCCTGTCAGGTCAAGACCAGTAAAAGAGCGTCCTTGCAGATTTTGACCTGAGTAGTCTTGGGGCATAGCAGGGTACGGTATTGCCACTCTTGTTTAGGGTTAAACTGGCGATCGCTGACAGGTGACAATAGTTAATAGTTATTGTATTTTGGAATTCAGTCAAGAGTGGGGAGATGGGAGGCAGGCGATCGCACTACTCACAGGACACTCACACAAAACCTCATTCTACTTGCACTCTGATCAAGGTAATTTTAGAGGCTAGTAATAAATACTCGAACTGATTCAAAGGTTCCCATTTGCGCTTCTTTAGTCTAATCTCCAGTAAATCTACCATAATTATGGTAATCTTCAGGTTTAGATTAAGTTAAGAAGAGGTTATAAAATACTTCGGGTTTCACTCATATTAAGTTCATTCAAGAGAGCCTGAGAGCCGAGGAGCGCCGTTGCACACCCCAAAGTAGGAGACAGAGTTTTAATTCTATATCCGGCATATGTAGCCGGACGTGTTGGTTTAGTCTGTGGTCTTGAAAGCGATCAATCTACTCAGCGCTGGCTGATTCGGGTAGATCCTGAAAATATTGTCGTATCACTACCGCAAAAAGATTTTCAGGTGCTTATTCAGGATAAAGAGTGACTTTAGGTCACTTCTGGGGGATCGGCACCAGTTAAGAGTTCCTTTTTGCTAAGTTTTAACTGTTTCCAGAGTGCCTTAATCTGCTTGTAAGCTCGTTCAGGACAGAGTTTCCCAGATGTTTCGAGCGCAGTAATGTAGCTAACTTTTTGAGCAAATTCTTGAAGGTTGGCATTAAACACAAGGTTCTCTGGTTTAACTTGACCATAGTAGCTAGCGCGAGGGTAGAAAAATCTGTCTCTGTCTCCCTGATTAGGCTGTTCCATTTATTCACCCCCCTGTTAATAACCTTTTTATAATCATAGGTTAACCAAACCTTAATTTAAAATCACAGTCGTTACACGCTGCTATCCGGCAATTTATACTGCCCGACAATACGCTTAGCAAACTCTGGAACATGCGCCTCTAATTTCTCTGGGTGATTGCGCTTCACATACAAATAATTGCGGGTGAAGTGGGAATCTATCGAGAAACGAGCGTACTCTAAACCTTTAGGACCGATTTTTTCAATGACGACACCCATGAGTTTTGCTGCCCACATGGGTAGGGTAATGCCTTGATCGTAGGCAGGAATGCTTTGTTGTACGGCGGCTTTGCGATCGCCTTTCGACATCACTGGTTGTGTTTCTAATTGGTCTTTCACAAATTCCAGCATTTCTTTACCTAAGTCATTTCTGACCACAATCCATTGCCAGCCAAAGGGTGCACCCATGTAACCGACGACCAAATCTGCTAAGGAATTGACATAGTCAAAGCAACTCATACAAGAGGGAGCAAAAACATCTTTCAGTTTGTTCGTCTTCAATCCAAAGAATGGCACAGTTTCCGTTGAACCATCCTCATGCTTGAAGTGAACCCGGAAGTCTTGCATGAATTCGTAATGCACCACTGTCTCAGGTGATCGGCTGGTGGTTTCTAGGAATTTTTGCAGCCCTGCACGATTAACATTATCTACACAGGGAGTACCCAATACGTAGAGCTTTTCTAAGCCGAGTTGTTTTTCAACAGATCGTAGTGCTTGGATTTGGCAACCAACACCGATTACCAACAGCCGCTTCATCCCGGATTTTTCCACCTGTTCCAACACGGAAAGGTTGGGCGACAATGTTGGTTTATTTACCCGTGCCGCCAGTATTTCTTCTGGGGTACGAGCGATGATAGGCATCGGTTGAAAGCGGTCTTCTTTAGTGTTTTGCACACAGACGACGCCTTCAACAATGCCACGATTGAGCATTTCAATGGCGATCGTGCTGACAATCCCTGTCCATTGAGCACCGGGGATTGGTTCAGTCTTCCGCGCCGCCATCATCTCTTGCTGAACACCAAAGTACAGTTCATCATCATTGTCGAGATTGCGGGAGCGAGTATGCGTTTGCTCTTCCAGTTTATCTATCTGCTGATTAATAAAAGCACAGGCTTCCTTGACATAGTGAATATAGTATGTATCACACAGTCCGCACTCACTACAGAGTTCTTTAGCAGGGCGACGGCTACTGGGTTTGAGGGCTTTGGCTTTTTTGGGAGGAAAAACTGAGGTCATGTTAATGGCAATTTATTAACTAAAAAAATAAGATAGCCCAAGGCTTCACTTTACACAACATTTAAGTGCAGTAAGGAATATTTCATTGATTGTTACGAGGCTGTAAGCAGTTTACATAGCTTACGTTGTAAGTAATCTCAAATCGAGTTTACATTGATACACGAGGAAGTTCTATGCAACATATATTTCAAAATGCCAAAAGACTAATTTCGATGTGTTTAGTTACAGTGCTTATTGTGACTAGTGCCATAACAATGTTACCCGCACCAGCTAGGGCAGATAATGATCTCGTGATTGTTAAATGTGAGTCAGGTGTGTCAGACTGTGGAAATATGGCGGCATTTGCTGCGGGCGCAGTTGCAGGCAGTGTGGTAACAGTTGTTGCTACGGGAAGCAGCGGAGGTGTGACTACGGCTGGAATGATTGCAGAAATAGCTGCGATTGGACAAGCAGCCATAACAGTAGCGGCTCCATTAGTGACCGCACCAGCACTAGCAGCAGCAGCTCCAGTAGTAGTTGCACTAGCCGCAACAGCAGCAGTTGGCTATGTTGGATCCCGCGCATGGGAAGCTCATCAGCACAGTCAGGCAAAATCTTTAAATTAATTTAACTACAAAAGTTAGTGCGGGACTTAATCTGAACTAGATACAACAAACCGCGCTAAATATCATTTTTAGCCAGCCCCTTAGTTTACAGGGGGCTTTCGCTATTCCAAAAACCGCTATCTTAACTAAGGGAAGATTGACATGCGATCGCACTAGTACACGACGGCGGAAATAAAGCAACCATTCAGAATCATCGAAAAGCTGATTATGTAAGCTTTTATAATTTTTAATTTCGCGAAACGGTACTAGAGAGTTCATTGGCAATTTGCCGGTTGAATTTGAGCGCTTTTGCTTTTTTATAGTTGGTAGAATCAACTGAGGTCAAGTAACGATTGTTTTATCCACAGGTTATGAACTTTACGATAGAAATTGAACAAGAACAAGATGGACGTTTTCTGGCTGAAGTCATTGGGTTACCAGGCGTACTGGCTTACGGTCAGACACAGGAAGAAGCAGTTACCAGAGTCCAAGCATTAGCTCTGCGTGTATTGGCGGATCAGCTTGAACATGGAGAAGTAACGCCAGATCTAGTGAGTGTTTCATTCGCCGCAGCATGAGTCAATGGTCTAGCACAAAAGCAAAGCGCGTCCTAGCTGCTTTGTTGCGTATCGGCTGGGAGATTAAACGCCAGTCAGGTTCGCATAAAATTCTGACACACCCTGATTGGGCTGATTTCGTGTTTGCCTTTCACGACAGTGAAGAAATCGGACCTCGGATGTTAGCAAGAATTGCCAAGGTCACAGGTTTAACACCTGAAGATTTGTGATGGTAGTTTGAATTTTTTCTAAATAAACCTTTTGTTTACTCCCTTGCCTTCAGCCTTGATGGTAAAATTGCTGCAAGTGGTAGTGCCGATCAGACTATTAGACTTTGGGGACGCTAGATAACTGAATCAAAAACCTGTTGCACGGTCAAGTTTAACTGTGGGAAAGTAGGCGATACGATACGGTCAGCACTCCTAAACGGGGTCATTTGATATTCTCCGTCCACTAACTCACACACGAAAATAGTAGGTTGTTTGAGGTTGCCGATAAATTTGCGCCCACGCAACGCGGCATAGTCCACAATCCAGTATTCCGAGATGCCTATCTCTTCATAGTCCCCAAACTTATTGTGGTAATCATCGCGCCAGTTGGTTGAAACGACTTCGACCACTAACGGTACAGTTTCGGGGTAAATAACGGTTGATTGTTTTTTCCACAGTGGTTCATTTTGGAGATTGTCACGGTTTATTAACAATACATCAGGTATATACGCAGATTCGGCACTGGATGTTCTGACTAAAGCTGATTTTGGGATGCGGTAGGGTAGGTTGTGCCGCTCAAACTCTACTGCTATTTTTTGGGTTAAAAAACCTACAACATCTTCATGGTCGCCAGTTGGAGGGGGCATTTCTACAATTACTCCCTTATGTAGCTCGTAGCGTATTGTTGAATCCGGATACCATTCGATGAATTCATCAAAGGTAAATAGTTTTTGTATGGGTAGGGTTTGGGTCATAACTTGCAATGCATCTGTTTCCTAAAATGTATCGCGTCAATTGCTTTCATCGCGCTCCGAAGAAGCGCGATGACCGGAGTTTATCCAAATCTGTAGGTTGGTTCAAGGTTGAAAATAACCTTTGAGGTGGGGATAAAACTGCCAAGTGCCTCGCACTCACCAAAAAACCGAAGTGCGATCGCCCTTGGCAACCACTTTGTAGTATAGCTTCCACCGAAAAAACGGAGAGGCGATCGCATTTCAAGCGCTCCACGTCTACGCACTTCTGTCCTCTTACTTTGCGCTCTTTGCGTCTTTGCGGTTCGTTCCTCTTAAAACTGCGTGTATTGGCGGATCAGCTTGAACATGGGGAAGTAACGCCAAATTAAGATAGCTCAAGGTTATCCAATACACAATTAACAGAAACAGTCAAGACTTCAGTAATTCTTACGAAGACGCAACAGTTTAATCAGTCTACGCTTTGGATAATAAGGCTACTCAGACAAACTTATGGGACTTTACGACCAAATTCACTCGCCGCAGTCCGCTCTGGAAAAGTTACGCATAGCCACTGCTAGAGCCAGTGCAGCCCAGCAAATCGCGCAACGAGATTATCACCACGCTCAAGCCGAAGCCGATGAATGGAAAAGAAAATATCAACTTGCCCTGAATAAACCTGAGTTCGACGTAAAAAAAAGACTGAAAACTAGGCAGAGTAAACTTTGTAG
>CAZZXJ010000017.1:13882-23451 GCA_964657905.1 uncultured Stigonema sp. | reverse complement strand
TTTCACTACACCCCACACCCCACACCCCATCCCCTGTTTTGGTAAATAAATGTTGCATCGGCTTGTAATTGCTCAAAGAGGGCTTCTTTGAGCGAAGACAGCGCAACTAAGAACTAGTAATAATTTATTGCGCCGACCTAATTATACATAAGTAAACATAAATTTACTATTTATGTAAAATAAAATAAAGAGGTATGACAAACGCTACCTAGGTACGATAGTGGGGGGTGTCATCACCAATGCGTAGCATGTCCGGGCATGACATTCGTTACAATTAAGATAGGGTATTTCCAGCAAAACTGTATGACAGAATTTGGTCTTCAAGCTCCCTTTAAACCGACAGGAGATCAACCACGAGCGATCGCCGAACTACTTACTAGTATCCAAACTGATAGTCACTACCAAACTTTACTGGGAGCTACGGGAACAGGCAAGACATTTACAGTAGCATCAGTCATTGAAAAAGTTGGTAAACCCGCTTTAGTCCTAGCACACAATAAAACTCTTGCGGCACAACTTTGTAATGAGTTGCGCGAATTCTTTCCCAACAACGCAGTCGAGTATTTCGTCAGCTATTACGATTACTATCAGCCAGAAGCTTACATTCCTGTCACCGATACATATATCGAGAAAACAGCTTCGATTAACGATGAAATTGATATGTTGCGTCACTCAGCAACGCGATCGCTGTTTGAACGCCGCGATGTGATTGTTGTTGCTTCCATTAGCTGCATTTACGGTTTAGGAATTCCCGCAGAATACCTCAAAGCTGCCATTCCCTTACAAGTGGGAATGGAAGTTAATCAACGCCAGATTTTACGGGATTTGGCATCGGTACAATACAGCCGCAACGATATAGAAATGGGTCGGGGACGTTTTCGCGTCCGAGGTGATGTATTAGAAATTGGTCCGGCATACGAAGATAGAATTATTCGCGTAGAATTCTTTGGCGACGAAATTGACGCTGTTCGTTACGTTGACCCCGTGACAGGTGAAATTATCAAGAGTGTAGAAGCCGTGAATATTTACCCTGCACGTCACTTCGTCACACCAGAAGAACGGCTAGAAGAAGCTTGTAATGCCATTGAAGCAGAATTAAAAGAGCGCAAAGCACAATTAGAAGAAGCTGGAAAACTACTAGAAGCGCAACGAATAGATCAGCGTACACGTTATGACCTGGAAATGTTGCGCGAGGTGGGTTATTGCAACGGCGTGGAGAACTATTCCCGCCTCTTAGCAGGACGCATAGCAGGGCAACCACCTGAGTGTTTGATTGATTATTTTCCCAAAGACTGGCTGCTGGTGATCGATGAATCTCATGTCACAGTACCGCAAATTCGCGGTATGTACAATGGCGACCAAGCAAGGAAACGAGTTTTAATTGACCATGGGTTTCGTCTTCCGAGTGCTGCTGATAACCGTCCTTTGAAAGCAGAGGAATTCTGGGAAAAGGTGAACCAGTGTATTTTTGTTTCCGCTACCCCGGGAGATTGGGAACTAAAAGTCTCTGAAGGTCATGTGGCAGAACAAATCATTAGACCGACTGGAGTGATTGATCCAGAGATCATTGTGCGTCCCACGGAAGGGCAAATTGATGATTTGTTGGGTGAAATTAAAGACAGAGTAGACCTTCAGGAACGGGTGCTGATTACAACATTAACCAAGCGGATGGCGGAGGATTTAACCGAGTATCTGCAAGATAATGGGATTCGGGTGCGATATTTGCATTCCGAGATTAATTCTATTCAGCGAATTGAGATTTTGCAGGATTTGCGCGACGGTAAATTTGATGTGTTGGTTGGTGTGAATTTGTTAAGGGAGGGGTTGGATTTACCAGAAGTTTCCCTCGTAGCAATTTTGGATGCTGATAAAGAGGGATTTTTGCGTGCAGAGCGCTCTTTAATTCAAACTATTGGTAGAGCAGCGCGTCATATCCGGGGACAAGCTATTATGTATGCTGATAATCTCACCGATAGCATGATTAAAGCTATTGATGAAACTGACAGGCGTCGTGGTATTCAGACGGCATACAACAAGATGCACGGGATTACACCCCAACCAATTGTGAAGAAAAAATCCAGTAACTCGATTTTGTCTTTCTTGGAAGTGTCGCGACGGTTAAATGCAACTGAGTTAGAAACAGTTGATAAACATATAGATGAATTGCCGTTAGAAGGGATTCCTGAGTTGATTACTCGGCTGGAAGCGCAGATGAAAGAAGCGGCGAAGCAACTGGAGTTTGAAGAGGCGGCGAAATTGCGCGATCGCATTAAGCATCTGCGAGATAAGTTGGTGGGACGTTAGGATGAAAGCGACCCACCACCCTAGAAGGAGTGGGATTTCGTGGGCATGGGGCATGGGCGCGTTTCCTATGCCCAAAATAAAATCCCAAAAAGCTGATGATTTCGTAGGGTGGGCAGTGCCCACCAGCCCTCCCTATCGAAGGTGCAAGATGTCAGTCTATAGCTTGTTGAAAGATTTGAATATTGGTAGTTACTGTTACTGAAATCAAAAGAAGCAGCAAATTTATGCATGGTCATCTTTCAAAGTGTCACAGTTAAGAACAATCTTAAGAAAAACCGCGCTAAAAGCCATATTACTCACGGGCTTACACTATCGGTATCAGTTGCAGACTGCGGTTAACATTGCTTTTCCATAAGATACTCCTGTGGACAGTAATCTGGGGCAAAAACTAGAATTGAGCTTATACCGTACTTCTACTTATGTTGAGTTCAAAGCATCTTCTGACAAGACATCACTGGCTCTTGTTGGACCAGAGTGGATTTTAATAGTAGTACTCCTAAAGAAGTAAATCAGTCCTTTTACAGAAAAATTACAGTTTTTTGCAGTTGTAATAGCCACATCTTTAAAGAAGATTTGCTTTAATAAAATAACAGAAGAGGAGACGTTATGTTAAATATCAAAAATATTACTGCTAACTTAATTACTACTACTATAGTTGCTTCGGGTGTAGCTTATTTCTCACTCGGTATTACTTGGGCAAAAGATGCTAGTAATAGCGAAAATCATAGTAGTACGGCATCAGTTCGTATTTCTTCCCAAAAAGACCGAACATCCGTACATCCAGATACTCGTGCTTCTAGTAAAGACACAGTAACTCCAGTTTTTTTGCTCACTCCTAGTCCATACCCTGATGCTTGGGTTACAACAGAGCCAAGTGCGGAAAAGTCTGATAAAGTATCAACTAAGTAAGCTAGTGATGGGGTAGAACCAAGATGTTTTAGGGTGTACGTTTTGGTGACAGTGCTACTTATAGGCGAGAGCGATCGCTCAGAATGTTATGACAGGGCATAAACCATTTTCAGGACTTACCTTCCTAGTACCAAACTGCCACACTGTATTTGTCTGCTAGTTGTCGGAGATGTTTACCTACAAGCGTAGTTAATCTTTGAATTGCTTCTAATCTTTCCATCAGCAATCTTATGTTGGCGCAGATGAAGACTCTACAATAAATGGGTTTGTCAACCGCTTGATTGAAAGCTCAATATAGTTCTCGTTTGCCTCGCAACCAATAAAACGTCGATCTAACGCCAGTGCTGCTAACCCAGTTGTCGATGATCCAGCGAAGGGATCGAAAACAAGATCGCCCGGATTTGTACTTGCTCGAAGACAACGGGTAACTAGCTCAACAGGCTTTTGGGTTGGATGCTTGCCATAACGTTTTTCATCCTTACCCGCAGCAGGCATTTTCCATACATTTTTCATCTGCTTATCACCGTTCTCGGCTTTCATGGTTTTATAGTTAAAAGTGTAGTGATCTTTACCCTTTCTTGCTTTAGTTGCCCAAAATATTAGTTCTGTGGAATGGGTAAAGCATCGACAACCCAAGTTGGGCGGTGGAGCAGGTTTTTCCCAAATTATGTCATTAAGGATACGAAAGCCAAGCTGCTGCATAGCAAAGCCAACAGATGGGTAGACATGCATTGTGCCTGTAACCCAGATAGTGCCAGTGGGCTTAAGAAGCCGATAACAGGCAGCAAGCCATGTTTTGTTGATATGGTGGTCTATATCTACACCCTGGCTGCGATCCCACTCGCCTTTATTCACCTTAACCATACGACCACTTACGCAGGTAATACCATCATTCGAGAGATTGTATGGTGGATCAGTCCAAATGCAGTCCACGCTTTCAGCAGGCAATGAAGCCATAAGTGCTAAACTTTCGCCATGATAAAGGCAGGAAAGCCCATCACCTGAGTTCCACACTAAACGTGGTTCTAGTTGTTCAAGTTGCATTTGTGCTGTCATTGAATATAGTCTTCTCCTTCATGCAGAATTTTGAAGATGCCTCACTTGCGATGCTAATGAGTTACATCTAGATAGTTCTGGCTATCTGACTGACGGGACTTTGATATTATATAGATCGTATGTACTAATTTGAGGAAATTGAGAGCTACAAGTTGCAAAAATTTTCAGCTTTGCTTTACTGACAGCAGCAAGGTTTAGGCGCTGCGAAAAACCTTGCCAAACTTAGCTATTAACGGCTAAATAGGCAGGCGAACCAACAGCGCTAGTTTTTAATTTGATATGAGGGGTACGCAGTACCTGCACATTTAATATAGGACGGGTAATCCTTTCCACTCCACAAGAGCTATATTAAATGCAGGTGAGAATTGCTATAAGCTTAGATTGATATAATTAGTGATTTTCTTAGTTCAGTAATTGCATCAATTCTAATTGAGTGGCGGTTGTTGCTTGCTCTACTGAATTTATCCACTCACGCTGAATTTGAGCTGGTTCGCCTAAGTGTTGAAATTCATGCCAAACGTGCGATCGGACTTTTTGTAAAAATATTCGCCACTCATTCTCTGCATCCTCCGCATGAATTATGCGATCAATAAATTCTTCGACAATTGCAAATGCAGCTTGACTAGGTTCGCACAGCAAGTCTTTCAAGGCGGTTTCACACTTATAAACAGCTTCCGCATGAGCTATCTTGAGATTGAGCAGCACTTGTTGAGCACATAGCCACGACGTAGAAAGCTTCTGGGTTTTCGGCTCATTTGGAGTGAGTCCATCCAGATGTTGGCGAATGCGGTGCTGTACTAATCCCCGATAGGAAAGCTCAAACTCAGCTAGCATCTGGAAGCCTAACTTTAGTTGACTCGGTTTCCCTGGTATGAGTTGATCGGGTATTTGGACGATCGCTTTGATAAATTCAACTTCTCTCGCTTCTGTCAGTCCTCCCAAGTGTCCTTGTTCAATCAGCACCTGTGCGACTTGCGATTTCACAAGGGACAGCGATCGCCTCAAACCGTAATCAAGCGATAAGAAATGTTGCGATAGATGAGCGCGAATTTCAAGTAAATACTTTTCGTAAACGATTCCATAGCCCTTTTCCATATCTTTCCGCTGTTCTATTTCTTCAATTGAAGGAATTCCTGTATCACTTCGACACGCTTGCAAAACTACTTCTACCTGCTTTTTAAACTCAGCATCCACTTTTTCTCGCTTATTCCTCAGTTCCTGAAGCAGGTTTTCCAAACCTTTGGTCAAATCCCTCCAAAGCTCCTTGAATTTTATCTCGAATAGTGCTGCTCCATGAGTATCGTGTGTTGCTTGATCTAAAGCTTTGTTGACTTTCTCTAACTCAGCATTAACTTTGTTTTGAAGTATCACTAATCTTTGTCGGCATAAGAAGGCATATTTGTAATCTAAATCAGTAATTTTTGCCTCTAGATAGTTGAGAACTAGGTCGAGAATTTTGTAAGCCTCTTGGACATTAGTGCAGTCAGCCGTTATGCAATCAACAACATTGATGTGTTTGTTAGCGATGTCTCTCGCTAAGTCTTGACAGTTTTTCAAGTTGTCGCCATAACCTGAATGAGCTGGTGTGCGATTGATTATTATAAAAGACCACAAATTGATTGGCAAATCAACCAGTGCTGCACGTGCTCTGTCATATAAATGTACATCTTCATGGGTCCATTGGTCGCTAGATGGCTTTGGCATGCGCACAAATAACAACGCATCAACATCTTGCCCCAGGGTTCTTTCCCAGCGTTGTTCATTGCCAACACCTGTATCACCTAAACGCGGCATATCTATGAAGGTAAGGCGATCTCCATCTGGAATCTCGGCAGTAGACAGTCCAGTCAAGCTCTGTATCAGCCGACTCTTACCTTGCTTTGCTTGTCCAACTACTCCAATATTCAGTGTGTTACGGCAAAAGCGAACTTTCAGCTTTAAAATCGCTTCCAATTCAGTATTAATACTTTGTTTTAGTGTCGCTACATCAATTTCTCGCAAACTTCCATGTGGCTCATCGACTCTTGTCAACAACTGAGTGCGGTGTTCCTCAAGATGCCGAAGTGCTGAATCAAGAAATTTTAAATCCTCCTCTACACCAAGGATTTTCTCAGCCAAGGGGCGGCGCTTTTCAATAATGCCAGTAATTCTTCCAGTCCTATGCGTATTCATTTGGTAGACTATGCAACCTGTATTTCAATGTTTATCTATTTGGGGGAAAGCGACATATATGGTGTATTAGAAAATGTACGCATAATCTCCCCAGTAATATTTTTCCCAACTTGATCAGCAAAATTAACAATTTCGCACAAAAAAGCAGGAAAATTACGCAAGCCTCATACAAACAGCAAGGCTTGCAGTTATAAACATCTCTGTGATAGACACTTAAGTCATTCCACCATTGATGAGCAGCGATATGCAATTTCCTTGGCAGCACGAGGCGGTCATTCGCCACAGTCAAAGCCTACTGTACAGTTTTCAGCATTGGACGGGGCGTTCTTTATTAAATGCTAGTGGTTCACCTCAGGAAATAGCGCAGGCACTGTTTGACGCACCGTTTGTTTTAGTCTCTCATGGCATAGAACCAGACCCAATTTTTAATTACGGCAATCGTCGGGCGTTAGAACTATGGGAGCTTTCCTGGCAAGAATTGATCCACATGCCTTCTCGTAAAACAGCTGAGGAGGTGATGCAGGAAGAACGTAATAGACTGTTAAGTGAAACAGCAACTCAAGGCTTTAGCAATTTTTCCGGCATCCGTATGACCAGCACGGGTAAGCGCTTTGAGATCCAAGACGGTATTATCTGGAACGTTTTAGATGAGAAGAATCAGCCCTGTGGTCAAGCAGCTACCCTTTCAAAGTACAAATTTATGAATGAGTAGTCAGGAGCCAGGAGTCAGGAGCCAGAATGATTACCGTGCGACTAGTGAATGACTTATTAGTAAAAATCCAGCACTTTATGGGTTGGGTTCTCCTGAACGCCAGTCGCCTACGGAGGGAAACCCTCCTACAGCGCTGGCTCCTCCTGACTTCTGACTCGTGACTCCTTTCCTAGTTCCTTCAATTTCTCCTAACTTCAGCTGGCAGTTCTTCTTCCTCAGGTGGGAAGGGTGGTGATTGTACAACCAACTGAGGCCGAGAAAAGGTGACATCAGCACCATTGATAATGGCTCCCAAAAGTCCCAGTTCAGATTCAACCAATTGATCGATAGCTTCACCTAGCAAGTTTTCTTGTGTATAGTTTGGTCGCGTCACCAGCACCATGCCATCACTATAAGGTTGAATTAACAAAGGATCATTAGATAGTCCTAAAGCATTAGTGTCTAAAATTACTAAATCATAGCGTTCGCGGGCATCTTCCATTAGCCGCCGCATTTCACTAGATTCTAAAATAGCAGCTGATTGACGCACCGGACCGGGGCTAGGAATAATGTATAAATTTTCCACATCAGGAACTAAGCGGATGCATTCACTCAAGTTGGCGTAATAACGCAAAGGCTCAATAGTAGCATCGCTGTCGGGGCTAACTCTAAGATAAGAACAGAGGGATGGAGATCGCAAATCTGTTTCGATAATCAAAGTTCTTTTTCCAGCGCGAGCAGAAGCGATACCTAAGTTATAAGCACTGACTGTCTTACCCTCAGAGCTGCTCGTGCTGGTAATCAATACTACCTTCAAGTTTTTGCCACCAGCACGGCGTAAATTACTGCGGAACTTCTCATAAAACTCTAAGTAAGGAGAATCTAGGGAAAGTACTACTGGAATCGCTTGTCTATCTAAACTCTCCACTGGCATCAAAGGTAATTCTCCTAGCAGAGCAACTTCCCGTTGCTTCAATCCGTCGCGTATATCCTCCTTGGTTTTGAAGGTACCTTCCAGCGACCCCAATAAAAACACCACTCCAGCACCAACCAACAATCCCAGTAAACCACCCACACCCAATGTAATAGGTATATTCTTAGCAGCTTTGGTTTTAGGGAGAATTACTGGTGGTCTGGCTACGCTCAGACTACTGACGGTTTCTGCCTCTGCGGTTTTCGCATCAGTCAGCTTCACCTGAATTTGGTCAAAAAGATTTTTCTTGAGTAAAACCTGCTGTTCCAAGCGCGATCGCTCTAGTTGCTTATTGGGAACCTGCGAATACTCTTGTCGTAATTTCCCTTCATCTTTCTGCAAGTCAACGAGTTGTTCTATGAGAGTTTGTTGCTGGGTCTGCAAAGCCACCATTTGGTTTGCCAATTGCTGTCGTGCTGGGTCTAAGTTGCTTCGGGAGCGGATACCCGTAACACTACCAGGAAGAGGAGCCGCCCCACCCTCACCTCCGATAACCTCAACTCCACGTTGTTGCAACAATCGCTCATAACCTTCTTTTTGACGCCGCAACTGAATCATCGTCGGATGGTCAGGACGAAGGTCTTTCCTAAGAACCTCCATTTGGGATTCAGTTTGATAAATTTGATTTCGCAAACTGGCAATGATCGGATCAGCACTCAAAGCAGAAGAAACGTAAGCTTGGTTGACATTTAACCCCAATTTTTCTTGTATACTGCGAATTTGTGCATTGATTCCAGTGAGTGTTAGTTTAATTTGCCGTTCTTGAATTTGGCTATTAGTAACCGCGTTCAGTAGGCTGCCATTCTCTGCTGCCAGTATCGCTGGTCGCTGTGTACGATCATACTTTTCTAGCTTCTGCTCCGCAGCTTGCAGTTCTTGTTTAGCCTGTGGTAAGCGGTCGTTGATTTTTTGAATAATTGTTTTTAATCGCCGAGTGTTAATATCACTGCTCAGCTTGATCATTGCTTGCATCAATGCCTGCAATGTTTCTTGCGCTCGCTTAGTATCATTATCTTTATATTTTAGATCAATAAGTGTCGCTCCTGCGCTTCCTGTGGTTCCAGCCTTAGTGTCTCCTCCCGCCTTAGTTTTTTCAGGCATGGTGATTGCAACATTGTCAACAATCTTTTTGGGTGGGACATTGACTTTTGCTGCCGCAGTTTCAACTATCGGGTCTGATAGCAAAATGTCCTCATTCAGTTCCTCTCCTTCCTGCTGGATTTGAGTACCAGTTGTAGAAAAAGACACAGGTGGACGAGAGTAAGCAAGTGCGCCGGTGGCTATGTAGCTAGGGGAAGCTTCTGGTTGCAGAGCCACCACCGTTGTACCCGCTACAACTACAGCGAAACTGCCTAATCCAATCCACTTGTACTTGTCGAAAGCAATGAGATAGCGTTTAACAATCGGTGGGGTCATGGCGAAGGTTGATAAAAACTAGTTGGTTGTTAATTGTTAATTGTTAAT
>CAZZXJ010000017.1:0-13872 GCA_964657905.1 uncultured Stigonema sp. | reverse complement strand
CAGTCCCCTACGGCGGGTTTCCCGCCGTAGGGGACTGCGAACCATCCATTAGCCATTAGCCATTCCCCACGCCCTGATCTAGAAACCCCTACCTACGCCCGTTAAAGTAGTCAAAGAAGTTGAGGAAACTCTCAGCATCAAAGAAGGGTCGGGTAATGGTAGAAATCACATTAGTGATTTTACCGAGCAGGTTGCGATTTACAACGATAATATCGTTATCTTGAAGTGGTACGTTTTGAGACGCATCCCCTGACAGAACTTTTTTGGCATTAATTTTCTGGATGACTGCTTTACCTCGTTCTGGGTCAAAGCGAATCAGACCAATTTCGTTGAGTTTGGCAGAGTCAAGATTGATTCCTGTCAAAGCATCTATGAAATTACTACCATTAGCCAGTGGAACCGTGACAATCCCTCCACCGGAATAGTTTAATATTCTAATTCTAATTTGTGGTATTGCCAGGGTTGAGCGAGCTATCAACTTGCGGTCATAGTTATCATCTGTGGAGATTTCACGACGCGCTACAATTATCGCATCACCATCTTGCAAGCGTAAATTGGGGACTGCGCCGCCATTTTGTAACGGGCTATACAAGTCAACAGTTTGCGAAACTACAGAACCATCAATTAACTTCCGTCGCACTAGTACTTGCCGTAGATCTGCCATGTTCGTAGTACCGCCTGCCGAGAGCAGCGCATCACCGACACGGGGACTAAACGAGCCAATGGGATAAATCCCAGGTCGAGATACTTCTCCGCTAATGGTGACTTGAACTGGTCGCTGCGTTGCCAGTGAAACTACTACTACATCTTGCCCTACCAAAATGGGTTTGAGGGACAAGCGAATTTTTTCTTGTGCTTCTTGCAAAGTCAAGCCCACGACAGACAAGGTTCCTACTTCCGGCACTACAATGGTACCTTCTGGGCTAATTTGAGCCTGAAAACTCAATTGGGGACGCTGCACTACCAGTGATAAAGCCACAATTGGATCAACTACATAGCGATTTAAGCCAGAGCGGATTTTTTCTTGTGCTTGTTGCAAACTTAAACCTTTCAGCGACACTGTTCCCAGTAGTGGCAGCGTAATATTACCTTCAGGGTTAATTTGGGCTTGAAAGCTCAAATCTGGAAAACGTTGAACCGCAACGGCAATGCTATCTCCAGTTCCCAAGATGTAGCGACCCGGAGGGCGCTGAACCGTAACGCCAATTCCATCTCCAGGTCCCAAGAGGTAGCTGCTGAATTGCGGCGATATGCCGTCGGCACCACTAGGTGTATCAGAACCGGGTGGCGGTGCGGCAGGTTGTGCTGGTGATTGTCGAGGAGTGGCAGGCAGAAGCGATGGGGGTCCCCCTGGCAATTGTCCTTGGGATGGTAAAGACTTAGCAACAACAGGGTGGATAGCTGTGGCTACGAAAACGCTGACTTGAAGACTGACAACACACAAGGTGCTGAATGCACGCATATCACGCTGGAAGGTATAAATATTGGTGCAGTGACGCTGATCTAATAATTTGGAGCGCCGAGAGCTTATTTTACTTTGGAAAAGTGCAAAATATACGAATTCCATTAAACTTACTTATACACAGGTCAAATAGGGCTTTACAAATAACCTGCCATTAATGCAGCTTGCACTGTTTGACCTAAAGACTGAGCTTCTTGCCAAGTTTTTTCAACCTGACCAAAAGGTTCCATTGGGACGAGAATACTCACAGCAACCCAAGCAGCGCGATCCTTACGCCACTGTGCCAATTGATCTGCCAAGAACCATGGCAAAGGTGACGAATTTCCGCCATTTGGCCAAGCATACCATTGCAAAACAGCAAAGGTTTGCTGTTTTGTGGAGGCACGAAAGAACTCTGCTTGGATCTTAGTTTCGGCATTTGACTTTGATGCCTGTAGCTGTTTGACAGTAAATTCAGCAGAGCGCGATTGAGCGACATCCCACTGACCCCAACCTTTAATTTCCGTCCATTCCACTTCGGGTTGGTCTTTAGGACCGTTTTGTGGCAGCAAAAGCAGGATAGCCTGGGTTTTGGCTCCTTGTTTGGTAATTACTTGGTATGACCATTTATGTCCGCTAATTAGTTCTTCGCGTTGTCCAATAGTTTGCCAACCAGTAAGAGGCAACCCTGTCTGGCGTATCTGTTTCAACTTCGTCAGGTTGACGACACGTGGTGGCTCCTGCCATTCCCAGTGTCTGACTAGGTATCCAGGAAGTGCTCCCATCGCCAACAGTAATAGTAGCAACAAAAGCACCACTACTTGAGAAAACTGGCGTTCCTTGAGAAACTTGGAAAAGGAAATCATTGATAAAATATGCAGTACTTAGTCTAAATTATACCTTAATAATTGACATTACAAGTGCGTGCATGTTGAAACAGAATTCAGGAGTTAGGAGCCAGTACAGGGGGCCCGGAAATAAGCTGACCATATGGAAGAGATTAAAAGCCTTATTTTCTTGACTTTTGACTTTTGACTTCCGCGCCGCGGTACTAGGAGATTCCTGTCTTCATACTCTTGGCTCCCCTCTTCAAAATTGGGCATTTGGCAACTGCATGATCATCTGTAGTTTTGAATTGCTTAATTTTCGCCGTCTTGCTGAATTTCTAGAGGTGCTTGTGAGAAATAGTTATCAATACAATTGAGAATAGGCACTAATAAAAGCAGCATAGTAGCTGAGTAGATGTCGCCTCCCCAACTTTCATGCAGCCAATGAAAAGCCCCATCTTGACCTGTGCCATGAAAGAAGGTAAGTAAAGTGTTACGAATGATATTGGCGATAATGCTAATTACGACTGTAATTAATAAAAACCAAATGGTTTTACGGCGCGAAGATAACGCATCTGTCCAATAAAGCAACATCAAGCCGACGTAGAGAGCCGTAAACATCATTTTCAACCCTGCACAATAGGGCGCAACTTCCACAATCCTTCCCCCCGTATATAGATTTATCCCATCGACAGTTACGTTCATACCAAACTCACTAAGTATGAAACCAGCAGTGCCAGCAATAAAGCTTTGGAGGGGTAAGGTGTAGGGAGCGATCAGGTAAGGCATCGCCGTTGGGGTTGCCAAAAACACTAATAGCAGGGGGAAGCCTTGTAATCGGAAGCCAGGAATTCCCTTAAACCATAAGCACAATCCTGTCAGGATGGCAGGTAAGGAAAGATTAACCCATTCACTGACACCACTAAGATAAAAAATACCCCCCACTAGCAGCAACAGAGCACCCAAGGGGTGGCTAGTATCAGGGAGTCGTCGCCACTGTTTCCGGTTGCTCCAGCCTACGTAAGCGGCAAAAGGTAGACCAATAATACCGTGGCTGAAATATTCGTGTTCTGTACTGATAGTTTTTTTCAGCCAGCCATCCCACCAGTACAGTAGGAGAGGAGCATAAAGCAGCACTAACACACATAAAATGGCTAAGCTGAACAGTGGTGCTTTTGTATTTTTAAGCTGACGCTGGAGTAGCATTATATTTTAGCAATTTAAATTGTTCATTGCTCATTGCTAATTGCTAATTGCCCGTCTTCTGTTAGCCATTAGCCATTAGCATTAAATACACAACAAGTTTTTTTGTTCAGCAGAGAGGTTTAGTGCGATCGCCGCTACAACTTCCTTGACTTGGTTATTCTTCAAACCAGGATATAGAGGTAACGATAATATTTGCTTTGCCAGCTTTTCGGCATGAGGAAAGTCCCCGACCTCATAGCCTAAATTAATGAATGCTGGCTGGAGATGACAGGGAATTGGGTAGTGAATACCAGTTTGAATTCCCGATAAAGTCAGTTTTTCTTGGAGTTGGTCGCGTTCTATGGCACTGGAATCATGGATTTTGATGACATAAAGGTGATAAACATGTCCCTCACTACTGTGGTTTTGCATGGGAATAATCCCGCCTGATGCTAAGGGTGCTAGTTCTGTATCGTACTGCTGGGCAAGACTCAGACGCTCTCGATTCCACGAGGGCAAGTATGGTAGCTTTTGGTGTAACAAAGCCGCTTGCAATGTGTCCAAGCGGCTATTAGTACCTACTTCAGTATGAAAATACTTTTGGGATGCACCATAGTTCCTTAAGCGTATCATTTTTTTTGCTACATCTGGATCTCGTGTCAACACCATCCCTCCATCCCCAAATGCCCCCAAATTTTTGCTGGGATAGAAACTAAAAGCTGCTGCTATCCCTACTGAACCAGCCCGGTATCCGTCCCTTTCGGCTAGGTGTGCTTGTGCTGCATCTTCAAATATCAGCACTTTGTATGTGTCGGCAAAGTCTAACAGTTGCCTTGGCGATACCATTTGACCATAAAGATGCACGGGGATAATTGCTTTAGTTTTCGGCGTAATTGCCCGTGCTGCTGCTGACAAATCAATTAAAGCTGTTTGGTCGTCACAATCTACAAGAATTGGTTTTGCTCCAGCATGTAGCACTCCAATCAGCGTTGCTACAAAGGTGTTTGCTGGCAAAATTACTTCATCCCCAGATCCAATATGACATGCTTGTAAGCCAAGGGCGATCGCATCTGTTCCTGAGGCAACACCAACACCATATTTTGTCCCAGATGCTGCGGCAAATGCTGTCTCAAAATCGAGGAGTGCCTGCCCTAAAACAAAATCTCCCTTGGTCAATACAGATTGGATTGCATCTTGTAGTTGACTTTGAATTGGTAGATTCTGGAATTTAAGGTCTACAAAAGGAATCCTAATTATCGCTTTATTCATTGGCAGGCCAGCCCCAAAAATTAAGTATCAAAATACTGTTTATAAACATCTACTCTATTTTTGACCAAAGATTAAAGTTTAAGGAAATATTCATTGTAAAGACTTGATAAAACTTGCATTAATTTTTTCTAGATTCTATCTTTGTATTGATTTGACATTAGTAATTCCTAACTTTCTATGGATTTCAAGCTAAAAAAACATCACATACCTACCTAAAAAAATATCAATGTGGCACTATAGTCTGGCGTAATCCTCTCTTGTTGACGTTAATTAGGGAAACAAAATTCAACGTAGTGGACACTATCTACCCTACAACTAAGTAGGTTCCTATGAAATAAATATAACGGACGTTACAACTCGTAAACATATCTGAAACCTTTACTAATGAACGCCAGTTGCGCGGTTGTCATTAGGAGCCGCTTGGGCTTACTGGCTCCTAATGACAAATGACGCTCATAACCAATTACGTTTATTTTTGCCGACCTACTTAAAACAAAATCACCCATCACTAATCAAAAATAGATTTAGCTATAACATAAATAAATTTTAATTTAATTCATCAATAAAAAATTCTGATCTAATAATATATTTTCTTTTAGAATAGGACAATTTTTCCTAAAAATCTAGCAATTAATATTCATTTTTATCTATAAAAATGCATTAGTCAATAGTAAAAGATATTGATTTGCAGATCAATATATATAGCAACCGAAAATCATTTGTGAAAGCGGATAAACTGAGTTTACCCGCTTTTACGAATTATTTAGAATCGCTATGCAAACGGAAAATTTTCCGTCAGTGAATTAGCACAGCCAGCCTCGTTTATTCCATCCTTAAAGTTATATTACCCAGATCGGATACAAAACTAACGCTGTTTGGTATAAAAACTTAGAGCCATATTCATAATTAGCCATTTAGTCATGACCAAGGGGCTTTGGACAAAGGACTTTAGACCAATAACAGCCATAACAGAAGAAACTACAACCTAGATAGACACTCGATCTCGCCAATAAACGTTATGAGAGGCGCAACAGAGGTTAAAAATCGAACCCTACTAGTGCCGAATGTAAAAAATTTTTCTTCTCACCTTGTTTATCTGATGCGAAATTAGGGAATGCTTAAGAATAGAAAATAACCTAACTGAAAGCGGTTAGATGAATTACAGTCTCGAGCAATTATCAAGGTAGCAGTGGCAATGGTAGAGCCTGAAAACAAATTGTTGGCCCTAAAAGATGGTTGGGCTTCCCAAGAAACGAGAGAACAACAACGCCTAAAGGCATTGTCAGAATTAGGTTTGCGTCAAAAAGAAACAATTCCGGTCTTTGAAGAAGCTACTCAAACTGCTGCCCACTTCTTGGAATCACCAATTTCCATCTTGGGATTTGTGGATCAAGAACGCCACTGGTTTAAATCAGCAGTGGGCTTATCCAGGCTAGGACTCATGAATCAATTAGCACAAAGCCGTCAACTATTACGCCAAGAATCTTTTTGCACTCAAGTGGTAGAAAGTTCACAAGTACTCATGATAAATGATACACATAAACTAACTGATGCAGAGCTTGCCACCAGCAAGTTAGTGCAGGATTATGGTATCCGCGCTTACTTAGGAGTCCCACTAATTGATGCTTCCGGGCATTGTTTAGGTGCATTGGCGGTGATGGATCTGATCCCACACAACTTTAAAACTCGAGACATTGAGTTTTTACAGATAATAGCTCGTTGGAGTATGAGTGAATTTGAACGCAACCGACTCCTGCAAGCAATGTCAAGCATCAACACTCCCAGCTGGTCACATGAGAACAACCGTACCACTGAAATCAGAATCATCTCCGAAATTCCGTCGCTAGGAAGCCACGCAAACAACTTCTCTCCACCTATGCTAAAAGAACCAGTGCCTACCAACCTACTGAAACTGGAACTTTTGGAACAGTTAACTCAGGAATTACGTACGCCCTTAACATCCGTATTAGGTATGGCTAGTGTTCTAGGACGTGAAATTTATGGTCCTTTAACAGTTAAGCAGAGAGAATATTTGGAAATTATCCAACATAGTGGTCGGTACTTACTCTCCCTAGTAAACGAAATTTCCCAAATGGGGGTCTTAGATGAAAGCGCAACTACGTTGAATTTAGCCCCTATAGATATTGAAATGCTGTGTCAACAAGCTATAAATACCTTAGAAGAAGCAGCACACCGCCGTGAGCAAGATATTCGTCTTTCTATAGAACCAGGACGCAGGCGCATTTGGCCTTTAGATAAAGATAAGGTGAGGCAAATCCTGTATCATCTGGTTTTTAGCGTGATTCAACTTTCTGCTACAGGGAGCGTTGTTCGCATTCATGTCTCTTACAAAGAAGATATGCTCAACATTACTGTTTGGGTATCGCATCCTTGGCTAGGAGACGGGATAACCGAGATTGACCCTTACTTTCGCCTGAAGACAGTGCCGATGGTTAAGTTTACAGATGATATCTCTACTTACAATGTTCATCCCGAAGACCAGGACCAAGCAGACGACTTACCAGTAGCGGTGGAAAAGTCTAAAGACTTAAGGGTTTCTAACTCAGGTATCCTTGCTGTTGGTTCCAGCATAGATTCATCTGAATCCCGTAGTAATCTTTCTCGGGAAAGCTTGGGTTTGTTGCTTAGTTGTCAACTGGCAGAATTGCATGAGGGACAAATTGCAATCCAAGGTTCACCAGAATCAGGATATCGCTATGTGGTAACTTTGCCACTGCATCTAGGCACAGTGGAAGCAGTTAGCGATGTCTAACGAAAAGGGATGCTTATACGCGAGGGGTAGTTACGATTTTTAATGGATGCTTTATTTGGGCGCCCGGTGCACTAGCTGTAGCCAATTACCAAGAACTCAGAACGGGAAGTTGTTCCAAGACCGATTAGTGAATAGTAGTTATATAGTTAGTACAACAACTAACCACTAACCACTAACCACTAAGATGAATTTAGTCTGGCAACGATTCACCTTATCTTATTTACCGCTCAAAGAATATCTTCGCACCAGCTTCCTCCACCGTTCTTTGGTAGGGCTACTGCACTCTTGGCGGCAGACTTCGATCTTAATCCAGTGGGGAGACACAATATCAGCTGCCTTACTTAGTCTGGTCTATGCTCTTGCACCTTTTGTGCCAAGTATTATGCCGAATAATAATAATCTAGTAGGGTTATTACTAGCTGGTTGTGTGGCATTTTGGCTGCTGTTGACTTTATCAGATGAACCAGTACCAGCAAATGCCTCTCCTGTTACGCCCATTCATCTGCTGGTGTTACTCTACTGGGCAATTGCCATAGTAGCCGCAGCTTCATCACCTGTGAAAAAGGCGGCGTTTAGCGACTTGGGAACGGTGACACTTTATTTGCTAATGTTTCCCCTTTGTGCCAGGGTAGTGCGATCGCCTCGCCTCCGGTCTTGGTTCATCACCCTTTACTTGCATATCTCCCTCATTGTTAGTGTGTATGGGTTACGGCAATGGTTTTTTGGTGCTCCGGCGCTAGCAACTTGGGTTGATCAAGAATCTTCTTTGTCAAAGATGACAAGAGTCTACAGTTATTTGCGCAATCCCAACTTGTTGGCTGGCTATCTCCTAGCAGCAGTAATTTTAAGCTTAGTCGCCATTTTTGTTTGGCAAAGTTGGCTCAAGAAAGCCTTGGCTGTGACGATGTTTGTCGTTAATGGTTCTTGCCTAATTCTGACTTTTAGTCGTGGTGGTTGGATTGGGCTGGTAGTTGCGGTTTTGGTAATGCTTGGATTGCTGTACTATTGGTGGAATGTACAAATGCCTCCATTTTGGCGCACTTGGTCAATATGGATTATCTTGGGAAGTTTAACTGGGTTATTGCTACTAGCGATGGTATTTGTGGAGCCTCTACGCGAGCGAATTTTCAGTATTTTTGCTGATCGCAATGATAGCAGTAATAATTTTCGCAGGAATGTTTGGACTGCTGTTTTCAAGATAATTGGTGCTTACCCGCTTTTTGGTATTGGACCAGGTCACAACGCTTTTAATCAAATCTACCCCTACTACCAAGTCCTCCCCAAATTTACTGCTTTGAGTGCCTATTCAATTTTTCTAGAGATCGCTGTAGAAACTGGATTAATTGGTTTAGCCTGTTTTCTCTGGCTCCTGATCGTGATATTTAATACAGCTTTCCTGCAACTGGGACGATTGCGACAATTGAGAAGTGTGGAGGGATTTTGGTTAATTGGGGCGATCGCCGCTTTAGCGGGTATGCTTGGTGATAACTTTTTTGATACAGTCTGGTTTCGTCCTGAAGTCAATACCGTCTGGTGGCTAATGGTTGCCTTGATTGCTAGCTATTACAGACCCTTGCCTCAAGATCAAGATTCATCTGTCCATAGTCCTCAGTCCTAAGTCCGACACTATACAAACAAAGCCTGCGTAGGCAGGCTACAATAAAAAAGTCCGCCTAGGCGGACTTCTTTATTATAGCCGCAAGCTTTAGCCCGCCGGCAAAAGTGAACAAAATTTGAGAAATCCAAATTTGGTATCACATGCGTACTCAATATAAATTAAGACTATTCTCTGTAATTAGTACCCACAGCATTGGGGTCACGATAAGCGGTAGTTTCATTGTTGCGCTTTTTACCAGTCAAGCCACCTAAACCTAACAGACCAAGTAATCCTAGCCAACCCCAATCAAAACCTCCATTGTCGTTAGAAGTTGTTGTGGTGTTAGAAGTTGTGCTGTTTCCGGGGTCAGTAGTCGTAGTTTGAGCAGAAGCAGGTAGAGTCAAGGGCATCATTGCCATACTCAATGTGAGAACGCCAGCACCAACGGCTTTAGTAAAATTGCGTTTCATCTAAAAAAACTCCCAAGTCGTATATAAACCGTGTATCGTCAAACCACAGAGGAAAAACGAACCCGCAGTTAAAACTGCCTTCGATTACATCCCACTTTAACCAGCTTACACATTAATAAAATCAATCTTTAGCCATAAACTAGGCATCCTCTAAACTCCGGCTAAAGATAGAAAAACTGAACTTGCTACTAAAATAGGCTTTTTAAGTGGTGAATCCGCTCACAAATCAAGCGCTACGAATAAGTTTTGATAGAATAACAAGTTAGACCCAACAATTTTTTCAGCACATTGGACGCACGTAAAATTCTTCATGAGCGACAAGAGCGAAGGTTACAAAGTTATTAGCGACAACCGTAAAGCCCGTTATTTGTACGAAATTCTGGAAACCTACGAAGCTGGAATTGAGTTAACAGGAACCGAGGTCAAGTCGATCCGGGCGGGTAAGGCTAATCTCCAAGATGGGTATGCTTTAATTCGTGATGGAGAAGCATGGCTGATCAACGTGCATATATCGCCTTACACCTCCAGTGGTCAGTATTTTAACCATGAACCACGCCGGACGCGCAAGCTGCTGCTACATCAGCAGGAAATTCGCAAGCTCATTGGCAAAGTGGAACAGCAGGGTTTGACTTTAGTGCCTTTGAAGATGTATTTCAAACGCGGCTGGGTGAAAGTGAGTATAGCGCTAGGTAAAGGTAAAAAGATTTACGACAAACGAGAAGACCTGAAACAACGCCAAGACAAACGCGATATTCAAAGGGCGATGAAAAATTATTGAGATCAAAGGAGTCAGGAGTCAGAAGACAGGAGTCAGGAGAACTGCACTCTAGTTGCGGGCTAAAATTTGAATATTGAACAGAATTTCTGCTTGTGTTACTCCCATTAAGGAAGGGGTTGATACCAGTTTTTCATTCGTCGTACACAATTGTATCCTTATTCTAGCTCCTGGCTCCTGACTACTTCTTGATCAATTCAAACAGCGCAAATCCATCCACAGGTTAGACGAAACTACTTGAAAAATTAGGTATTGTGAGGTAGCTTGCTCAAAAATTAGGAAAAACGCCTGTGGTTCCAATTAGAGACGATAATCCAACAATAATTACGCCTTATGTCACTTATGGGCTGATTGCTGCCAATGTCTTAGCTTTTGTTTACGAAGCAAGTCTACCCCCACGTGAATTAGATGGGTTTTTACACCTTGCAGCTGTAGTACCACGAGAACTAACAGCTAGCCTTGCGGGTATTCCGGTACATCAACTTGTGCCAGAATGGGCAACTTTAATTACTTCCCAATTCCTACACGGCGGATTTTTACACTTAGCTGGCAATATGTTGTTTCTATGGATTTTTGGTAACAACGTTGAAGAGAAGTTGGGTCATATCAAATATTTGTTTTTCTACTTGACTTGCGGTGTTTTGGCATCCTTGACTCAGTGGTACTTCTCACAGAATTCTCTGATTCCTTCCTTAGGTGCAAGTGGTGCGATCGCCGGCGTCCTCGGGGCATACATTCTCCGCTTTCCCCAAGCGGAAGTCTTCGGTGTTATTCCCTTAGGGTTTTTCTTTCCCAGCTTCCGCGTCCCAGCATTCTACTTTCTGGGATTTTGGTTTCTCGAGCAAGCATTCTACGGACTTGCCAGTCTACAAACACCTACCAACATCGGTATGGAAAGTGGTGGTATTGCTTATTGGGCGCACTCAGGTGGTTTTCTGTTTGGGGCGATTCTCGGTCCGTTGTTGGGGTTATTTAGCGAGAAACCGACGGAAGAACCTTTATATAGGTAGTGGAAAACAAGTCTTGTTAGTAGTTAGTAGTTAGTTGTTCATGATGATTAACCACTAACCACTCACTACTAACAAATAGGGTATATTGCATTTAATAAATCATTAGCAAAAACACCTGTGTTTCCTCTCTACGACGAAAACCCAACGCGAATCACCCCGTACATCACCTATGGGTTGATTGGCATGAACGTTTTAGTTTTTCTCCATGAATCCACTCTACCAGATAGGAAATTAGAGCAGTTTCTCCACTTATATGCACTCATCCCACGAGAGTTAACCGCCACATTTACGGGGATTCCGGTATATGGAGCAGTACCAGAGTGGGTAACACTAATTACGTCGCAATTTTTACATGGCGGTTGGTGGCACTTGATCTCTAATATGGTGTTTTTGTGGATTTTTGGCAACAATATTGAAGAACGTTTGGGTCATTTAAAATATCTAATTTTTTATTTAAGTTGCGGCGTCTTTGCCGCCTTGTGTCAGTGGTTTGTTGGCATGAGTTCTGAGATTCCTTCTTTGGGAGCAAGTGGTGCGATCGCTGGTGTTTTGGGTGCGTACCTTATCCGCTTTCCCCAAACAAGAGTTGTGTCATTAATCTTCTTAGGTTTTTTCATTACCACAATTAGAGTTCCTGCATTTATAATCATCGGACTTTTCTTTGTCCAAAATGTGATTTCTGGTCTTGCCAGCCTACAAGCTGCCGCTCACATGAGTGTGCAGACAGGCGGAGTTGCCTACTGGGCACATGTTGGTGGCTTTGTGATGGGAGTGACCCTCGCTCCTTTGTTTGGCTTGTTTAGGCGTGATTAATGGGGCTTATTAGGCAGCATTAAGCAACCAACATAATTTAAGGATAAAAGTGTTTCCTGTACTGTGGGAAGATTATTTATGGGTTAAGCCCTGTCAATAATTTGATGCTGAATTTAAGCTATCCCATGTTCAATTTATTCAAATCCTGGTTGAAGAACAGCCTCATCTCTCTGCTGCTGGTAATACTATTTTTAGGAATAAGTACAGCTGGGTGGACTCCCTCTAGTAGCGCCGCCCTACCAGCGGGAAATGCTATTACTGACGGCAACGCTTTATTACGGTACGCACTGCCGATAGATAATAAACAGGTGCGGCAACTACAAGTCTCTCTAGAAGATATCTCCACTCAACTGCGGGCAAATCGACGTTGGGGTGCTATTTCTAGCGACATCAGCAAAGCATCGCGGATTCTTGCTAACCCCTCTAAACTTTTAGCAAGCGTCCCTGCTGAACGTCAACCCCAAGCTCAAGCTTTGATTACTGAGTTGAAATCTGACGTGAACGCTTTGCAAGAAGTGGCTGAAACCAAAGATAAGGAACAAATTCGTCAACAACGAGCCAAGGTGCTGAATCTTGTAACCGAATTAGAAGAGTTAATGGTCAAAAGATTCCCCTTTGAAGTGCCAGCAGAATACAGCCATTTGCCCCAACTCAAAGGTCGTGCCACTGTAGACATAAAAACTAATAAAGGTTCCATTACCCTTGTTGTGGATGGCTACAGTGCTCCTGTCACCTCTGGAAATTTTGTTGATTTGGTGCAGCGGGGTTTTTACAACGGCTTAGAATTCACCCGCGCCGAAGAATCCTATGTCTTGCAAACTGGAGATCCATCTGGTAAAGAGGTAGGTTTTATTGACCCAAAAACGGGCAAATATCGTGCTATTCCCTTAGAAGTTCTAGCTGAAGGAGACAAAGCGCCCACCTACGGTATAACTCTTGAAGACGCTGGCCGATACACTGATATGCCAGTTCTGCCTTTCTCTGCCTTTGGTGCGATCGCACTGGCGCGTCCTGAACGTAACGTGAATGGTGGTTCTTCGCAAGTTTTCTTCTTTCTGTTTGATCCTGAACTTACCCCCGCAGGACGTAACCTCTTAGATGGTCGCTACGCCGTTTTTGGCTATGTTACTGAGGGTCAAGAAGTTTTGAAAGAACTCAAGGCGGGTGACAAAATTGAATCTGCTAAAGTCGTTCAGGGAGCAGAGAATTTGGTTGAGCCACAAGTAGCATAGTTGATGTTCAATTAGGACATGAAACCCCGACGACTGGAAGTCGCACGCCAGTTGCGTGACTGTCAGCAGAGCTGCCCCACGCACTGGCTGGGCTACACAAACAAAGTCCCTGACGCTCGTTCCGACGCCGGAGTACCGGCTAACGCTGCGCTATCGCTACCGCAACGCTTACGGGTGACGCTCGTTCCTCTGCTGGTGTACCCGAAGATCGCAACGCTTACGCTACCGCTGACGCCGGAGTACCGGAAGATCGCAACGCTTACGCTAACGCCAGTCCCCTACGGAGGGAAACCCTCCTTCTCCCAAGGGGAGACGCTTCTGTTCGAGACGCTTCGCGAACGCGAACAGGGCTGGACTCACCGTCTGCGCGGACTAATCTGAAAATAGGGTTTCAAATTTAATCGGGCAAGAGTAATAAAAGAGCGCTAAGTAGGTCGGCGCGAAAAAACCAAACTATGTCATTGCGAGCGAAACGAAGTG
>CAZZXJ010000016.1:16084-23664 GCA_964657905.1 uncultured Stigonema sp. | reverse complement strand
CCATCTCCTCTCTAAGTGTGGTTGCTCGTTTGCTAATCTTACGTTTTTGTTGAAGGGAAATCTGTCCCAGAGTTCTGGCAGTGCAGGCAAAATGCTAACAAACTGATATCTGACCTTTACTCTAGCATTCTACTCATGAAACTTAGAAAAGGTGGTTTGTTGTGAGTCAGTTGAGAGAAGCAAGTGAAGACAATACAGGTTTTTCAATACCTCCTGGCTCCATTCCCAACCAGATTAAAACCCTGCTCAAAGAACGTTACAAGGAAGGCTTTCCCATCATTAAGGAAATTATTCAAAATGCGAATGATGGAGGTGCGACGAGACTAGACATTGGAGTATCCAAAGGGTTGAGCAATGCAAGCCATCCACTGCTGCAATGCCCTGCCTTGTTCTTTGTTAATGATGGAGGCTTTAGCGATGACGATGCTCTGGCAATTTGCTGGTTTGGAGTAGATCTCAATGCCAGAGATGCAGCTAAAATCGGAAAATTTGGTCTGGGGCAGAAAAGCATTTTTCACTTTTGCGAAGCTTTCTTTTATATTGCTCGGTCGGAATTCCTTTCAGGCAATCCTTACCGTGGGCACTTCCTTAATCCTTGGGCAAGTCCTACCGATCCAAAACGCCCTGCATGGAAACAGCTTACAGAAGCAGACAAAGAAATTGTAGAACGCTATTTGGCAACCCAAGATTTGCTCAGCAAGCGCAAGCAGTACTTGATTCTCTGGATACCCTTACGGGTTCAACCATTAGATACAGATGAAGACAAGCGCTGTATTTTACCTAATTACTACAATGAGTACTCGATTCGTGACCATTTACCCAAGGACATGGAAACCAGGATCGCTGCCATGTTACCCATTTTACGGTCACTACGAGAAGTTTACTATTGGCTTCCGAATGATGCAGGACAGCTACAAGAAGAATTTCGCGTTCGTCTGGATGGGGAATTTCTGCAACGCTGTTCCTACCCAAAGCCAAACGAAGAATCGCCTCCTGAGATTGAGCGATCGCTATTCGGTGACATTTCTCTTAAAAAATCTGATACTCAGATGAGCTTTGCAAGCTATGGGGGTAGGGAGGTTATTCTAGGAGCAGAGAAATTTGACTCATTGTTCCCTTACTCCAACAACAGAACGCAGGACTTTTGGGATCACCTGAAAAAGTCACAGTACTGGCCAAAGCGAGGAATTATTGCAAAGATTGAAGCAAACCGCTTGGCTCCCTTTGACTTCAGGTGATGTCATTTCTCCTCAAAATATTATTATTTTTCCAGTTAATCAAATATCAGAAAATCTGGAAAGGGATTTAGAAAAAGTATTTCGTGATCAAAAAAGCAGCTATGCCATTCTAACTATGCTTACAGGAGAGGTAAGTCATGCAAATGTGCCGGAGAAAGTTTGCTCTAAATGGTACGAGAATGATGTCTTAAAATTCTTACTTGAAGAGACAGCCCAACCATCTACGCATTGCCAGCTTATTCTCACAACCCTAAACATTCTGTTTGAGCGAAAACAAACTATCAGGAAGGAAAATCTTGAAAGCTTAAAGAAAACATCGTGGCTTGTTGATGCCAATGGTCGAGCCATCAGTCCACAGAAAGTCATTCATTTTCCTTCTTTCAAGGATGGGGCTACAACAATTCTGATGCAGGTGAAACCGTGGGACTATGTGACGTCAGGAATGTTAAGAGAGGACATTGACATTAGTTCCTATCTCGCTCAACCCCAGTTACAAGAACTTTTCGTTACGGATAATTTTGCTCTCAGAGAACTTGGCAACGCAATTGAAAAGCTTTCTAAATACTATATTGGTGATTTTGCTCTGAGTGATTTTCCACTGGATAGGTTCCTCAAAGTTTTTGATGCTGATGACATTCTACTGATTTTAGGTTTAGCCAAAATAATTTCACAAGCAGATTTTCAAGTGCATATTCTACCAAAAGTTTTGAAGGCAATTGATAGCGAATGTCTAGTCAAAATTTTCCAGTGGATCGCAAAGACTTATGAAAATCCTTCTAAGGATGCGATCGCAGTCTACAATATGTACTTACAGCTTGCCTGTCGCCGTCCACAGAATTTTGGTCAGAAAATTTTGCCACACATTCAACTCCTCAATCACGCTGGCAAGTGGAAATCACCTAAAGAACTTTGCGATTGTGATCGATATACTGGTATTGATGGAGAATATCTGCTAGGAGAGGATCTGCGGCAAATCTTAAGTTCGTGGTTGGATAGTCTTCCCTCGTCAACTATAGATATAGATAGTTTTGCAGAAAAGGTAAGTAGCTCTGTCGATCCAAATGTCAAGACCAACGCCCAGATCATTGAAGAATACTTCCGTCCCTGGCTTTCTTATATCTCTTCTGAAGCAATTGGAGGCTTTTTGTGTCTGCTTGCTGGCACTGATATAGAAATTCAAAAACTCGCTAAATTTTATTTACATAAGCGCAACTTCGATGATTTAAGAGAAAGATTTTTATGGAGCCAAGACCTCAAAGATAAAATTTTGAAATCTTTATTAAATCACGTGAAAATACATTAAAGAAAGTATCTAATCTCTGTGGTAGTGTCTTTAATGCCAAGATATTAGAAAATAAAGTTCCTGAACATCTATTTGTTGGAGAACTAAATCAAAATATACAAAAAATTACGCTGGTGGCGATTAAAATACAAGAATCTATTTCTAATAAGCTACCTGAGATACTTTTAGAATCTACCAAGCTCATTATTGAAAAAGTTCACCAAACTGAGCTGATAATAGAGTCGCTTAATGAGATTTGGCAAGATTTAAGCACATCTAAGCAACTGGATGTTCAGTTTGTAAAAAACAGCCTTCTCAAGTATCCTCCTAATTTGATGATGTTGGGAATCCAAAACCCCGAACTCAAAAGGCAAGTGCAGCAGTGGTTAGATGCCGATATGGAACTTGACGATCTTGAACGGCGGAACTCATCATATCCTAAAATTAGTCGTAGAATTAGTGAAGTTAATGACAAACGTAACAACGCAAAAGAATCTCTCAAAATCTTAATTGAAACAGAAGAAGATGTTGCTAGCAGCATTTTAGAAGCAGTTCGGAAAAAGATTGGGCAAGGCCATTATGGATATGATGTGAGTAGCATTCCTTTTGAGCTATTTCAGAATGCTGATGATTCTCTTGCCGAATTAAAAAAAATGTTAGGTAATCTTCCTCCAGAGAGGTTGTGCTACGTTCTGGCTTGGGATGCTAACCGCTTGACCATGATGCACTTTGGATGGTGAGGAGTGCGATCGCATTAAGGCACAACTACAGAATGTTCGCTTTCAAAGTCAAGATAACAGACAGTACATTGCGGCATTGAGACTGCTGGTCAAGGGAGCAAGCAAAGAAGAAGATTTACTGGCTGCATTTGCTCCAAACAATCGCTTGCTGCATCAAGATTATGCTGGAAATAATAGCCTTGAGTTTTTCCTTGCCAGCCGCGAGCGACGGGACACCGTATCTGAACAGGAAATGGTGGAATGGGCACGTAATGCTAACACAAACGATAAAAAGCAGGCTGTGCGTGAGTACTTGGGATTAGGTGAACGCAAGCAAGCGTTTGCCAATGCCCTGCGGAATGCTATTGCTCAGACCTGGATGGAAAACGATCCAGGCATTCAAGAAATTCTTAAGGTAAATTCTCATCTACAACAGGTTGAACGGGCAATCAAAGGTGAAATTTATTGGGCTGAACTGAACAATTCATTGCCAAATGAAAATGACGACGGAAGTGATGAGGGGATTACACTAGAACCTGAACCGCCTAGCGCAGAAAAAATTCTTAGAAATATTTGTAATTGGTGGAAAGCAAACCATGCTATTGAAGTTCGGAAATATAATGATCGCCTTTATCCCATCGGCATTGATGAACTCAAACAAAAACTGCAAGATAGGGATCGCAGTGCATGGCTGATGTTGTTCTTCCTGGGTGCAACCCACATGATGGGACGCACGAAACACGAGCAGCACAGAAATTTTGTACAGTTTTGTTTAAATCAAGGTTGGTGGCAAACATTCTCTGCGCAGAATCCTTGCCGCCATCCTGATGAGTGGATGGGTGTTCTTAATGACTACATGGAATCTCAGTCAGGTGATACCGAGTGGTATTTCTGGATGGAAAAATTCCCAACCATCTATCGCATTGCATACTATCTCGATGCGTACATACATTCCTTCTTGTCAATCGACAAAATCAACAAACAATTCGATTTGCATCAAATTATTGCACCGAGATCAAATCCAGCTTTTCAGGGCGGTGGACCAGATGCAGCCCCCATGCGATTAGGAATTGGTGTCAATTTCGTAGTTAGGGAATTAGTACGCTTCGGCATTGTGGAGCTTAATGATTACATTGTACCCCATTGCTTTGTGCCGCGAGCCAACGTGAGAAGGCTGTTATCCCATCTTGGATGTTATGGTCTGAGGGATTCAGATTACAAACCAGGGCTATTTCATTCTATACTCTTTGCCTTGAACTTTAGTCGCGGCTAAGAGTTCAAGTCCGTTTCAACGGACGCTCATTCAAGAAAGTTCTAGTCGTCGCCATCCGACTTCAGCTATTAGCCTAGTAATTTATTTTTAGGCTTGTGGGTTGCGATCTCAGCAATGTTATAGCCCAATACCGTTCAGAACAAATTAATAACTTTGCCGCAGCAAATTTCGGCAAGTCGTAGAAGATAGCTTCTGCTGCCCCATTACTGGGAGCGCAACTGTCAAAAAAGTAACTAGTCTACCTTCTTTTTGCGTAACGATTCCATCCAATCGCCTTTTTGAAAAAAGTTTGCGATCTACTGACCATAAGGGCGAGTGCGAACGAACTGATCAAGAGACTTTGAGCAAATCTGACGCGGTATAGGGTTTAATCTCATTTTGCTGGACTGCAAACCAGGCAATCGTTGTACCGTCTTCACGAGAAAATTCAACTTCGTAAGCCTCATCACCATATACCTCAAGGATGACTCCTATGGCTCCGGCACAGACCCCCCTATCCTGGTAAAGATTAGTGAGAAGCTGAACGACTGTGTATTCTTCAAGTGCCATGATTTTCTACTCCTGTAACTTCTTATCGCTACTCTGCAAATCCAGAAAAGGGGGTTGCAAGCTTCAAAGTACCGTTAGCATCAAGTATCCACCCAGTAAGCAGCTTTTTCCCCTTAACCTCAACCACTATAGTAAATCTCTGTCCGTGTTGGTCTTTCTCTCCTACAACGTATTCCTGATTAGCAAACTTCACTTGTGCTTGATCGATGTATAAGGTCAGGAGTTCTTGAGCATCCTCGGTGCTGTTTGGACGATAACCTAATATTCTCAGGAAAATCCTATCCTTTCCACTTTTGTGATTGGGGATGAGGACATACTCTGAAAATTTTCTCAAGTCTCCTGTTACAACTTTTGCTACCCATTCGTTACCTGTCTCCTGGTGATCTGTCTCGCCTCCAGAGTTAACCATGCTGTGACGTAACTATTCCCTTAATATTACCCAACCATCGGTGTCTGTTGAAAATTAGGCTTCAGTGTCATCATCAAACTCCCAATGTCCGGTTGCAAAAATTGTGATGCCCATTGTGTCGCCAGCTAAGATATAAATTTCCTCTCGCTTTTCGTCATCCCGGAATAGGTGGATGTCAGCATAGTTTTTCACCGATGTCTGTAGGTGGGTTTTGCAAGGCAATCCCTGGACAAACGGGTAATACCCCAACAGTGAAACTTGTAGCAACCAGCAGGGTGCGGGTGCGTCTTGTGGACTTTTTCCACGGTTCCAGCAAAGATTTCCAGCTATTCAATCTGTGATTTTGCATGTTTAGGAAGTGTTTAGGAATTTAAAACTACGTTAAATTGATACAATTACCGATATTGTATGATTAAATACAATTTCATAAACAGATTTCAAAAGCAAGTATCTCTGTATACAATTGCTCCTGATAAGTCAGGAAAGCCGACTTAGATAGCAAAATTTTGAAGTTTGAAGCAATAGTGCCAGATCAGTTGAGCCATTTTGAAGTATCTTTATCTCACAGCTATTCGTCTATATTTTGATCAGGCATAAATGCCTGTTGCTATGCTGATGAGAAAGCTAGTAGGAATTTAGGAACGCATTGAGTATTTATAATTACTTTTATTTAAAATACTACTTAGACTATGAATAGTTGTACTAATGACTGAAAGTATTGTCTGTGCTTTGTTATGTGCCAATTGCTAGGAATGAACTGTAATGTACCAACAGATATTTGCTTTTCTTTTGAGGGCTTTGCAGCGCGGGGAGGAAAGACTGACGATCATCAAGATGGTTGGGGTATCGCTTTCTTTGAAGAAAAGGGATATCAGCTTTTTATAGACGCCAAACCATCGATCGCCTCTCCCGTAGCTGATTTAGTACGATGCTATCCCATCCACTCTACCCATGTGATTGCTCATATCCGCAAAGCTACCCAAGGTAAAATTGCCTTGCAAAACTGCCATCCCTTTGTCCGGGAACTGTGGGAACGGTATTGGGTGTTTGCGCACAATGGCAATCTGCCTGATTTTCATCCTGAATCTGGGGAGTTTTATCGGTCAGTCGGTCAAACCGATAGTGAAAGAGCATTCTGTTTTCTACTAGAAGCATTACGGCAAAACTTTCCTCAGGGTAAGCCTCCCTTAGAAAAACTGTACTCGGTTCTAAGGGATGTTACTCAACCTTTGGCAGAAAAAGGTATCTTTAACTACTTACTCTCCGATGGAGAACACTTTTTTGCCCACTGCTCAACTAAGCTTAGCTATATTGTGCGTCAAGCCCCCTTTGCGGCAGCTCACCTGATTGATGAGGACGTCACCGTTGATTTTCAGGAGTTGACTCGTAAGAGCGATGTCTTACGACAAGCCGCTTCGCGTCTACGCGTCGCCGTCATCGCCACAACTCCCCTCACCGACAATGAAATCTGGACGCCAATCCAACCAGGAGAACTATTGGTTTTTCAGGACGGTTTGCCCCTGAAGTTTGCTTAAATAAGTTCTTTCATCCCAAACAACTAGAAAATCCTCACTTTTTATATCAATAAAGTGAAGATTTTCGCTTGATTTTTTATCTGTTTTGAATTTAATATAACTTAACGTGACAATCCGGTATTCCTATAGAGGAACCGTAAGGGTAAAAAAGGAAACAATATGAAACGGAAGCAGCCTACTCTGCTGCTGTACGGTTAGCGTTGACAGCAGTCGTGACTTTGGTGTTGAAGGAGATTTTAGAACGGAAAACTGGTAAAAAAATCTGAAATAGCAAAATTAAGCGGTTATGACCAATGACAACACGCTCACCAATAAACGGATTCGTTTAAGGATTCCTCAGGAATATCACCAGGAACCTGTTATTTCTCGCCTAGTATCTGACTATGGTCTGACAGTAAACATTTCTGCGGCTATTCTAGGGTCTAATGCCATTGGAGATGGTTGGTTTGACTTAGATTTACAAGGAACGCCAGCACAAATTGACAGTGCACTGATTTATCTCAATGATTTGGATTTGCAAATCTGGGATGAGAGCAAGACAGGGAGTTGGTAATGGGCATGGGGCATGGGGCATG
>CAZZXJ010000016.1:0-16074 GCA_964657905.1 uncultured Stigonema sp. | reverse complement strand
ATCTAACATTAAATCTCATAGTGCCAAAGTTCCTCCTCTTTAAGCACTATCCGATGCAGGGGGAGACGCTGAATCAAGCCCTGCTCTTCTAAGTTAATTAGGACGCGAGTAACTGTCACGCGAGTAGAGTTCAGCATATCAGCAATGTCTTGATGAGTTAGGCGCAGATCAATGAGATGTCCAGTTTCTACTTCACGACCAAACTTTTTGGCTAACCAGCCTAACAACTTCAGGAGCATGATTTCCACTGTTTTATAGCTGCGAATCAGCATCAATTCTTCAGCCTGTTGAACGTGGGTAAGCAGAACCTCTGTCAGTGGATACCACTCCTGTAGCGGAAGGATTGCCGCCTCTACTTTGGTCAAGCACTCAATCTGATAGGGTTCGACCTTTGATAAAGCTCTGCCGACAATGTCTCCTACTCCCCACATTCCTAGAGTGACGAGCGTACCGTCTTCATGCCATGTCACAATCCGCACCACTCCTGTTTCAATTTTCCAAAGACTGTTCTGCTTCAGTGGTAGTAATGAGCGGGGTTTAAAATGTTTTTTAATGTTTTCTTCAGAATGAGTTGTCCAAGGGGATGATAATAACATTGTCGTTTTCAACCCTAATTTCCGATAGATATACCGTAGTTTAAACTATATCAATTTTTGTCAGAGGATGACTATGGGCATTGTAGTTGCTCAGTCAATGGGAGGAGTTTTCGCGGTGATTGGCACACCAACCCAACCTCCTAAATCCCGTGGAAAGTCCACAGGGTGGCCTACAGGACAACCCCGCCGCCGTAAAATCCGTCGCCTGTTAAAAAAGGTACAGCTAGACCCAAAAAACAACACTCAAAGTCTGCTTGACTCTTTGACTTTTATATTTTGATGCGTATAGTTCATTAACTCAGTGCCACTGAGTCATTTTGTCATGCGTTAGTCTAAACTCCAATACTACTTTTCTCCAAGATAGTAACTATTCCGACTTATTCCTAGAAACTGTTACTAGCAAACACGTCTTTCTAAGAACTTTTCATTTGCCTGTTTTACTCTGGAAATCCAACCTTTGTGGGAATTCAAAATCTCTGAGTAGGGAACGGTTGTTTCAGAGACAAGTTGCAACAATGAGGGGGAAAAGTATTTGGGAAATAGTTGATGCATAATTTGAGCAGTCCGCAATCGGAGCAAGAACTCTAAAAACATCAGTTGACCGGATAACGGAAAGGCATAGTCACTTAGCTCGACTAATGCATGAGCATCTGGCTTTCGACGTAGGGTAAATTGCTTGATTGCCTCTCCAATATTATCAGAATATTTATCTAATAACTCATCAAAGAAAGCTACATCTTCAAGGGCAGCATTACAGCCTTGACCCAAAGAAGGAGAGGTGGCATGAGCCGCATCGCCAATCAGTAAAACGCTGTCACCATAATGGTAGCGATTACAACGAATTGTCAAAATGGTTGAGATAGGACGATTAAGAAATGCTTCGACTTCCGATTCTGGTAGAAGTTGAGCAATTTCTGGAAAACGCTCGCGAAAGAATTGCCATACTTGCTCTTTTGTAGAAAGATTGACGATGGGGTTGTTCTCGCGAGGAAAGTTAACGGTTCCACTCATCAAACCATCTATATCATGCACCAAGATTACTGAAATACCATCGCTTCCTCTCCAAGTATGGATGTAACCTGCTTTGAGGGATGTTGCACTAAGAGCAGGCAGAAAGATGGATTTGTAAGCAGAGGGAACGTATTTCTTTTCTAACTCAAATTGGTCGGTCGAGAGAAACTGCTCTCTAACTCGCGATTGCACTCCATCTGCACCAATTAATAAGTCATAACCAACAGTAACTTCTCCTGTAGAATTGACTGCTGTATTTTCAAAGGTGACTGTTTTTGCTTCAAAATCAACCTGCTTGCATTGATGGTCAAAATGAATATTGAAACGGTCGCTATTATTATACTGTTTAGTCAACATTTTCAACATCGTGACCACCAATCGCACGCGATCTAGAATCAGAATGGGTTTTTGCCTTGGAAGGAACTGCGTTTTGCCTTTTTTTTGGTGATTGAGTGAGCCAGTGCTTTCTAAGCTTACTGTCTTAACGGCTACGAGAATCCCTTCAACTTTGCTCAGTGCCGTCATCCCCCGTTGATTCAGGACGAGAGGAAAGGTTCTAGACTTGGAAAATGGAACTGTTTGTGGGTCAGTGCGACGCTCATAGAGTTCAACGTAATAGTGATCATCGCGGCGTAGCAAATAGTGAGCTAGAAGAACTCCACTTGGACCTGCACCCACAATTACAACTCGCTTAACCATTTGCTAACATCCTAGTCTTAGTTCAAATTAACTCCCTTAAAATCCGTCTTGGGGCATCGCGCTCACTCACGACGTGATAGTTTATGCTTGTTTACCAACTTTAGCGCAATATTGCTCTAATAGCGAGAAAAATCTCAGCGCCTTTGCACTTGTTTCCAAAATAAGTGCATAAGTTGACTTTACTTACATCAATGTAAATAGAAGGAAAGCTTTACACGCAGACAAAACAAAAAATCATCTGCGTCGAGGGTGCGGTTCCAATCCAAACATAAACCTGATGGGAGGTAACTATGACTAAGAGTATATATGCACTACTAGTTGGTATTGACAAATACGATCCAGCGTCAATTCCGGCGATACGTTCATTAGATGGTTGTGTTAATGATATCAAAGCAGTAGAAGCTTATCTGAGGGAACGGGTTGCTTCACATAGTGAATGGAAATTGATTGAACCAACTGATCGCCCTTGGATACTTACCAATCAAGAAGCTACCCGTGAAGCGATAATCAAAGGTTTTGAGCAACATCTGTGCAAGGCGGAAAATGATGATGTTGTATTATTTTACTATGCAGGTCACGGTGCGCAAGAAAAAGCACCACAGGAATTTTGGAAAATAGAGGCAGACGGTTTAGATGAAACTTTAGTTTGTTACGACAGCCGTACACAAGCAAGCCGGGATTTAGCAGATAAAGAATTAGCTTACTTAATATCCAAGGTATCACAAGAAAAACCTCACGTCGTAATTATACTCGACTGCTGTCACTCCGGTTCGGGAACTAGAGATGTATCAAGCGAATTCAAAGTACGGCGATCGCCTGTTGACTCGCGGGAACGTTCTTTAAGCAGCTTCATTTTTGCTAACGATCTTTCCGCATTAGATGAAATCTTAAATTCTGCTCAAACTTCGGAGCAGAAAACGACAAGTTTAGTGTTACCTACCGGAAAGCACGTGATATTATCTGCTTGTCGAGATTACGAGTTGGCAAAAGAATATAAAGGAGAAAATGGTGAACCGCGAGGAGTTTTTTCTTACTTTTTGCTGCATACACTACAAAGCACAAATGGTAATATTAGCTATAGAGATTTAGCCAGAAATATTAATGCTATAATCGGCGGCAAAGTGAAGGAACAATCGCCGCAAGTTGATGCAACTGACCGTACTGAGTTAGATAAGGCTTTCTTAGGTGGTGCAATTTCTGAACGCCCTGCGCACTTCAATTTGACCTATAACATCAGAGATAATAGCTGGATAATTGATGGTGGTGCAATATTAGGTATACCAAAAGGAGTTAACGGTAGCGATACCTTATTAGCAATCTTTCCCCAAGGATGTGAAGCAGTACGAGAACTGTCACAAACTGTAGCAGAAGCAAAAGTTACGCAAGTGCTACCACAAAAAAGCAAAGTGGAAATTATTAGTGGTAGCGATAAATTATCTCAGGACGAAACCTATTTTGCTGTAGTTACCAGTCTGCCTTTACCACCTTTAAAAGTTTACTTTAAAGGCGAAGCCGCAGAATTAGAATCGGTACAGCAAGCACTACAAACAGTCGCACCAGGTGGTAAACCTTCATTGTATGTCTGTCAAGTAAATGAGGCGAAAAATGCAGATTACCAGCTATTAGTGCAGAATGGTCAGTATTGGATTACACAGCCTCAAAATGACCGTCCTGTAGTTGCTCCCATTCCATTCGACTCAAACCAGATGGGTTCTTCAAAAGATACTGCTTTACAAGCAATTTACCGATTGGAACATATTGCTCGTTGGCATAACATTCTGGAACTGCGTACCCCCGCGACAAGTCGCATCAAAACAGATGATGTCCAGATGGAGATTATCCTATCTGGACAGCAAGAATTCAGGTCTGGTTCAGAGATGCGTGTAGAATACACTTATGAAAATGGTGAGTTGATTCCGCCAACTCTGCAAATAAAATTAACCAATAATAGTGATAAAGCTCTGTTTTGCAATGTCCTAGATTTGTCAGAAAGCTATGCTGTAGATGTGCCATTTTTTGAAGAGAAAAGTAGCATAAGACTTTCACCCAAAGGTACTGATGGAAGTAGAATTTCCAGTGATGATAACCTCAGTTTCATTATTCCCGATGAATACATAGCACAAGGAATTACTGAATACAAAGATGTATTTAAGCTGATTGTCAGCACTACAGATTTTCATGCTGATTTGCTAGAACAAGATGGCTTAACACCCCCTGAAACTAGACGCGATCTTGGAGGAGATCAGGGTACGCTTGACCGTTTAATGGCGGGAGTTAACTCTCGTGAAGCTGTGAGAGCAACAGGAAATTATGATGATTGGATGACAAAGGAGGTTGCAATTACTATCGTGCGATCGCCAGATGCTTACCCAATTCAAAATAGTAGCAGTACCTGCTTACAAAATGGTCTAGTTGAGGTAAAAAGTCATTCAGAATTAAAAGCGCAGGTAAACCTTACCACAGTACCACAAGCTAGTAGAGATTTAGGCAATTTAATTTTGCCTGCTATTTTGCGGCAACAACCTTATGTGACAGAATCCTTTCAATTTACCACAAGCCGAGCAAGTGACCCTGGTTTAAGTGCATTAGAGTTAAGTAACGTCCAAAACTACCAAGTTGTCACCAAAGAAAATCCGCTCAAATTACTAGTTAATCAATCACTAGCAGATAATGAACACCTGATACCATTTGCCTATGATGGTGAATTCTTCTTACCCTTAGGACGAGGATTGCAGAGGGCAAATGGCAAGACAGAAATTACTCTAGAACGGCTAACCGAACCAATTCCATTATCTATAAATAGCCGCAGTTTGCAAAATTCCATCAAAATTTTCTTTGAGAAAGTAGTTAGTGATAAAATAGGCAGACCATTTGCCTACCCGATTTTAGCTGTAGCCGATGTAGATGAAAATGACAAAGTAACCTACGAAGCAGAACACGAGAAAGTCAAAGCGCAAGTCGCCCACGCTGAAAAAATTGTCCTCTACATTCACGGTATTATTGGCGATACTGAAAGTATGATTCCCAGTATCAAAAACGCTACAGTAGAAGTAGATGGGCAACAGCATTCACTTAGAGATATGTATGACCTAGTTTTAGCATTTGACTACGAGAATATCAACACAAAGATTCAGGAGAATGCAGAACTATTAGGGCAAAGGTTGCAAGCAGTAGGTTTAGGACCAAATCACGGCAAAGAATTGCATATTGTCGCTCATTCTATGGGTGGATTGGTGTCGCGGTGGTTTATTGAGCGAGAAGGCGGTAATCAAGTTGTGCAACATTTGGTAATGTTAGGTACACCTAATGCAGGTTCACCTTGGCCTAAAGTACAAGATTGGGTATTCACAGCCCTTTGTCTAGGATTAAATCAACTTTCGGCAGTTGTTTGGCCTACGAAAATAGTAGCAGACTTAGTGAAGTTTCTGGAAGCAAACGACTACTCGCTCGATCAAATGCAACCTGGCTCTGATATTCTCAATGAACTTACCAAAAATCCAGACCCAGGTATTCGTTATACGATTATTTCAGGTGACAGGTCGATTTCTAAAGGAGCTAGAGAAATTCAGCTAAAGAAACAGCAAACCAGTCCTTTGCAGCGATTACTGAAAAAGGCGTTTGGTAATGCTGTTGACAAAGTGTTGGATTTGGCGTTTTTTGATCAACCCAACGACATTGCCGTCACTCTTAGTAGTATCAAAAGTGTTAATGAGCAGCGTACACCTCAACCAAAGATATTACTACCAGATGCTGCCTGCGATCACCTCACCTATTTTACAACTAAGGCGGGATTGGAGGCGCTGGCTATGGCTCTGAGACTAGAAGTCTCAGACTAGATTAGAACTTACGCACTATACGCTCTTAAGCCGAATTGACCACATTGTCAGGGCGCGGTTTCCGCGCCCCTACGGTCATATTGTGGTCTACGAATTGCCAACTGAATTCTGGCTCCTGACTCCTGAATTCTTCTTCGGTAAGCGTTGCAAGAGTGCATAAGTTGATATGACTTCTCCTATATAAAGATATAGAAGCAGGACATGACAGTGCGTAAGTCTTACTGCTTATAACTACTCTATGGTATTGCATATATGTCAGATATTAAACGTAGTCTGGCAGTGGTCATTGGTATTAATCAATATGAAAATGGCATCCCGCCTCTCAAAACCGCTGTTAACGACGCCACCGAACTCGCGAACATCCTGGAGACTAAATACCAATATCAAGTCCTTCTGTTGTTAGATACCGCAGCAACTTACGCAAAACTCAATCATCTATTCATCGCTCTGGAAAATCAAACGTTACCCTTGGCAGATGGTACTACCATCCAAATTCAACCTGATGACCGTATCCTTTTTTACTTTGCTGGACATGGCATCGCTGCCGATGAACTTGATAAAAGTAATGTTCCTGCTGGCTATTTAGTTACCCAAGACGCGCATTTAGAAAATGATGACAGCTTACTACCCATGCAGCGACTGCACGATGCTTTGCTCAAACTATCCAGCCGTCATTTGTTAGTTATCCTCGACTGCTGCTTTGCTGGCTCCTTCCGTTGGGCAGAAAATCGCGAAGTTGTAAGGCGACGGACAATGTATCGTGAACGTTATGAACGCTTCATTTCTGGTTGCGCCCAGCAGGTCATTACCTCTGCGGCTAGTGACGAACGAGCCGCTGATACTTTGTATCGATTCGGACAACGGAGCGAGCATTCTGAACACTCGCCTTTTGCTGAATTGCTCTTCAAAGCATTAAAGGGAGAAGCCGATTTATGCAAAGATGGTGTGATGACTGCAACAGAAATATACATCTATATACGTAGTCAGTTATGTCAATTAACAGCGACACAAACTCCAGGTTTTTTTCATCTCAAACAACATGACAAAGGCGAGTACATCTTTGCCATTCCTGAATTTGACCCAAACAACTTAGCACTTGCACCTGCATTGGACGAAAATACTAACCCTTATCGAGGATTGGAGTCATTTGAAGAAGAACACAGCAAACTGTTTTTTGGTAGAAAAGCGTTAATTCAAAAGTTAGAAAAATTCGTAACAAAGCATCCCTTAACAGTAGTACTGGGGCCTTCTGGTGTGGGAAAATCTAGTTTAGTGAAAGCAGGTTTGATTCCGCAGTTGAAGCGGGGTGGCACTTCTTGGCGCGTACTTGCTGCCATTTGTCCAGGAAAAGCTCCCTTTACGGCTTTAAACAAAACACTGGAAAAAGAAAACTTGCCAGTGTTCACGGGAGCAATTGCTTTTGAGCAAGAATTACAGACATTGGCTCATAGCGTCAAGGATTGGAGTCAGCTTCACCCAGAGACTAAGCTGCTGCTAGTGATTGACCAATTTGAAGAGTTAGTCACTCTCTGTCATGATGAGGATGAGCGGGAGAAGTTCTTAGGTGGTTTGGCAAGGGCAATTAAGGCTTTTCCAGAACAGTTAAGGATTGTGGTGACTCTACGTTCAGATTTTGAAGGGCAATTTCAGGATACACCTTTGGAACCATATTGGCACGCACGATTTGTTGTCGCAGCGATGACGCGGGAGGAATTGCGCCAAGTAATTGTCGAACCAGCTGCTGAAAGAGCGTTGTATTTTGAACCACCTACTTTGGTAGACCAGTTGATTGATGAAGTAGTACAAATGCCTGGTGCTTTGCCTTTACTTTCATTCGCGCTGAGTGAACTGTACCTCAGGTACATCAAAAATGTTAAAGAAGGAAAAGTTAGCGCTCGCGCAATTACTGAAGAAGATTATCATAAACTGGGGGGAGTGACGCGCAGTCTTACCCACAGAGCGGATCGTGAATATGAAAAGTTAGTACAAATTGACCCAGCTTACGCTCAAACTATGAAGCACGTCATGCTGCGGATGGTGGCGGTTGGTACGGGTGAGTTGGCTAGACGAGTGTTATGTAATGAACTAAAGTATCCAGAGCCAGAAAATACACGGGTAATTCAGGTAATTGAACGCTTTGCTGCTGCACGCTTGCTAGTAAAAGGAGAAGATATAGAGAACAATCTTTACGTAGAGCCAGCTCATGATGCCTTGGTGCGGGGATGGCAAAAGCTGCGTCGCTGGAAAGATCTTGAATTAGCTTCTGTGCTACTACAACATGAGTTAACAGCGATCGCCTCTAAATGGGATATGGAAAAGCAAAATAAAAAGGCGATCGGTCTTTTGTGGGATAATGACCCTCGCCTGCCATTAGTCAAGGAAGTATTTGAGTCCAACAATAACTGGTTGAATTCTCTGGAGTCGGATTTTGTCAAACACAGTCTTCACCAGAAAAGAAAGAATATCTTCCGGACATTTACCCTGATCACCGCAGCGTTTTTAGTTGGGCATTTCACAATTACGGGATAAGACAATTTTGGATTTTACATTGACAGTGGTTTTGCTGCGTCTGGGTTGTGTAAGTAAGTTGGCGCGAATAAACAGAAGTATGTATTGAAAAGTAACGCTCATAGGTTCGCTCGTAGTCAGCGCTTAAGCGCTGACTACAAACCTTTAATTTTTTACGCCGACTTACTTAAAATCAATTTGTCGCAAACATTTTTCCAAATTGGATGATTTAAGTGGAACTAGTCAACAAAGAAGAACGGTGTCTGTATTGGGCTGAGCTATAAGAGTCTGTTATATACCCCATTAGTAAGTGTTTGGTAACCTTTCTTAATGAAGATTTACAAAATTTACAATACCCGTTACATTAATTGAGATGGTAGCCTAAACCACAGGTCAGGTGTTTCCCCAAACACATGTAACTACGTCATTACCGTGATGTACTTGCAGCAAAGCCCTGTGCAAGCTACTACTCGGTCAATTACAAAAATCTCAATGGTCACAAGTGCCATAATTGGTTTTGTCTCACTATTAGCGTAGCCGTTGCCTTGGACTGTGAACACGGCTTGACTGGCTCTGTAGCCAAAACCTTTGATGAGTGAATTTTGAAAGTAATTAACTAAACAGATAAATCTGGAGATTCTGACCATGACTTATACAATCGAGTCGGCTCAATCGATTTTCTCTAACACTCAAGTTCCTAGTCCGATTCCAGCCACCATAGCGCTGTTCGAGCAACTCAGCGTAGACGACAAACTGGCATTACTCTGGTATGTCTACACCGAAATGGGTCGTTCAGTTACTCCCGCTGCTGTCGGAGCAGCACGCCTACAGTTTGCCGAAAATTTACTTCAGCAAATTAGGAAGATGTCTCAACCAGAGCAATTGGAAGTCATGCGCGACCTTGCTAACCGTGCCGACACCCCCTTCAGCCGTACCTATGGGTTCTTCAGTGTCAACACTAAGCTGGCTTTTTGGTACGAGTTAGGAGAGTTGATGAAACAGGGCATCGTTGCTCCCGTCCCAGCTGGTTATAAAATGTCTAGAGGTGTCCAATCAGTGCTAGACGCAATCAAGCAACTTGATGCGGGTCAGCAAATCACAGTACTTCGCAATGCTGTGGTAGACATGGGACTTTCGTCTGCCGCTGCTGCTCCTAGTACCCAAACAGAAGCCGAACCCTTGTTCGCACGCACTGAGGCAGCTCCTACTAAGATCAGCGTTGAGGGTATCAAAGAGCCTACAGTACTCAGCTATTTTGAAGCTCTGAACACAGATAACTTTCCGGCTGCTCTGGCTCTATTTACGGACGATGGTGCCCTGCAACCCCCATTCCAGAAGCCACTTGTGGGTCAGGAGGCAATTGGTAAATATATGCGTGCAGAAGCACAGGGACTCAATATTCTGCCGAAACAGGGTATCTCCGAGTCTCTACCAGATGGCTCTAAACAGATTAAAGTCACTGGTATAGTACAAACTCCTTGGTTCGGTGTTAACGTTGGTATGAACATTTCGTGGCGGTTCTTACTCAATCCCCAAGGTAAGATTTTCTTCGTGGCGATCGACATGCTCGCATCTCCCCAAGAATTGCTAAGCCTGCGTCCTGTATAGAACAATACCTTGCTGATAAGATTTGAGAGATCTTATCCATAACATTTGTAGAGACGTTGCATGCAACATCTCTACAAGCGTGAAATCTCCATAAAAAATCTTTAACTGAACCGTATTGACTTAAGACTCACGTCCTGAAACCCATTTATCTCGCCATTTCACGGTACCTTCACTAGCAATAACCCAACGACGAGCAACCAGATTTTCTCGCAACGGTGACTGACCTTCGCGCAACAGCGCGTATTTATAAGCAATCAGCTTTCCGGCACTCTCCTCAAAGGGAATCTCACCAAACCAGGTATTGGTGTTGATGTATTCAAGTCGGAAAGCTTTAGAGATATCCCAGTTGCCTAACTCTGGACAATCTCCTATGACGACAACAATTTCACCAGGCTGTGTCTTAACGCCATTGAGTTGCGCTCGTACAATAGTTTTTCCCTTAACCCGCTCACCAACATGGCTCAGAACAATCACATCCCGTGCTTCTAATTCTAACTTGTGCAGTTTCCCGTCTACTACCTCAAACTTACGTCGCGTTAAAACACAGGTATGTTCTCCGTCGGGTAACTCTGTATCAACTGCCTCAATTGTGACAGCGTCTCCTCGATTCATAGCTACAAAACAGCATGATTCACCGTAACGCCGCACGTAACAATAGATATCGGGGGTGAGGTACTTTTGCCATTGACTCCCCATTGACACGGCCGGATTGAGTCGCCGCAAACCTGAGAGTAACCGGATATCCCGGTACAAAGGCGAGTCAGTATCCCATTTTTCCATCAGGGGGCGGTTGTAGGGATCGTTATTGCCATAGGGATTGTTGTCCCAATTGGTATCGTTATGTAGATACTGCTCTACGCCGTAAAAAATGCAGGGAATGCCACGAGAGGTCATAATCAATGCGATCGCCAAACGCAACACCTCTGGATCAGGGTTCAATGTTTGGAACCGATGCATGTCATGGTTATCAATAAACGTGATCAGTTCCGTTGCACTGTAGTAACGATGATCCAAGTTAAGAACATCCTGAATCAGGTGAAATCCCCCTTCCGCCCCTTGCCCTAACGCCAACCGAATTGCCATTGCAAGACCAAAGTCGAGAATTGACATGCCAGATTCATTAGCAAATTCGACTGAAAGGTCATTTTGGGGATTGCTGAAAATCCACTCTCCGAAGATAAAAACATCAGGTTTGTGGTTTTGGATGTCACCATTGAATTCTTGCCAAAACCAGATAGGCATATGCTTAACGGTGTCAACCCGCAACGCATCCACCCCCCGATCTAGCCATTGCTTAATGGCAGATTTTATGTAGTTTCGGTAGTCGGGATTATTTTCATTGAAGGTGGCTAAACCCGACAATTCACAGTTTTGTACCTGCCACTCGTCTTCCCAGTTCTGTACTTGCCCATAGTGGTGATACCACTTATTTTTATCGTCATTGAAATCAGCAATTTTCACCCCATCGTCGTAGAGTTCACCCTTTTTGCCGCTAAAATCTGGGTTGCTGTGGTTACACACAATATCTAGCACCAATTTCATGCGCCGTTTGTGTAACTCATCAATTAGTCTGTCAAAGGTTGTATTTCTGCTGTCTTGAGTTTTGTTGAGACTCGGTTCTTCACCTTTGTTAATAAACCGAGGATTTATCCTTTTAAAATCCTTCGTCCAGTAGCCGTGAATTGCAGCTTGTGCAACAAATAATGCTTCAACTTGCTCAAACAGGGGAGTCAACCAAACTGCTGTCACTCCCATGTTTTTTAAGTAGTCGAGTTTATCAATAACTCCCTGCAAATCCCCACCCCAGTACTTACCCCAATCCTTTTGTTCTAGATCGAAAAGTTCCGGGTTCGGACCTTCGTTATTTTCAGGGTTGCCGTCATTAAAACGGTCAACAATGATGAAGTAAATAGTTTCTTGACGAAATTCAATATCTCTGGTATATAAAAACTCTAAATCAATTTCACTATCTTGTTTAGACTCAGATATCAGAGACTCAACTTTTTCTTCTGGGTTAGTAACTTCATATTGAGCGGATGAACCTTGAGAGGGAGGAGTTGACACCATAAAATTGAGTTCTACTACTTTCTACAGATGTGAAGTTAGCGTTAAATCTAGATTAAGTGATTGGGTATTAAATTATATCATATATCTTAATAAAAATTAATAATTGATTTTAAGTTTTGTGTTGATACCAGCTGATAGCTACGCAGGTGTCGATGATTTTGAACCGTTTAATCTTTCAGCTTAGCTTCCCGTAAAATACGCAAATCCCTTAAAATCAGATACGGAGTCGCTGTTAAACGCGGATTATCTTTATCAGACTGCCGTTTTTTAGGAGAAAGAGGACAATAACATGCCAACTTATAAAGTCAGATTAGTTAATGAAGACGAAGGGCTAGACAAAACCATTGATGTTGATGATGACCAATATATTCTCGATGCCGCAGAAGAACAGGGATTGGATCTACCCTACTCCTGTCGCGCTGGTGCTTGTTCGACCTGTAACGGAACGCTCCTTGAAGGTACAGTTAACCAGGATGACCAAACTTTCTTAGATGACGATCAGATTGCAGCTGGAAATGTACTAACCTGCTATGCCTATCCGACATCTAACTGCACCATTAAAACCCATCAAGAGGAAGCACTCAATGACTGAGTCGCCTGTAGATCTTGACCGCTACAACTTGCCATCCGGCTTCAGTAAACAATACGCTTGCTGTTCAGGGTAGCGTGAGGCGGAAAAACCCGGTTTCTTTGAGAAACCGGGTTTTTGGGTCGATGCTTATCTGAACTGTATTGGCTTCAGATAGATTTTGTAAAGACGCGACTGATCGCGTCTCTACACAGCCCAAAATTTATTTCAGGGCAACGGCTGATGTATCAGCTAAATTCCAGAACCATCAAGGAATTCTTCAATCACTAAATCAGTCTTGAACTTGCCGTTATTGGTTTGTTCGTAATCAACCTGCAAGCCGGATAAAGATGATTGTTCCAACTGGTGGACCTGTTTTTCCAGACCCTTAACTCGTTCAAATAAAGCTCGAATCACTTCTGCTTCGACATCTCGCAGTTTATTATGATCCAGAGCATCAGCTATTAAGTTCTTCTCTTGACGAATCAGACGTCCAGGAACCCCTACTACGGTAGTGTTGCTTGGCACATCTCGCAGGATTACCGAACCTGCTCCGACACGGACATGATCGCCAATTTGAATGTTGCCCAGGACCTTTGCGCCTGCTCCCACAATCACATTCCTGCCTAAAGTTGGATGGCGCTTGCCTGTCTCTTTTCCCGTACCACCAAGAGTTACTCCTTGGTAGATCAGGGCAGAGTCGCCCACAATCGCTGTCTCACCAATGACGACTCCCATACCGTGGTCAATGAAGACACCCTTGCCAATCTGTGCCCCTGGGTGAATTTCAATCCCAGTCAAAAATCGGCTGATCTGGGAAATAAACCGAGGTATAAAGGGAATCTCTATTTGATACAGCCAGTGTGCCAGTCGATGGAACAGTAGGGCTTGGAGTCCCGGATAGCAGAACAACACTTCCAGCCAGTTACGGGCTGCTGGATCGCGCTCATAAATTGTTCGCAAATCAGTAAGCAACATACTTAGTTCCAATGATCTTTACTAGGGGAAGCTCATATCTTGCACCCGGAGGCTTGTTGCGAAAATCAGAGCAACAGAAAGCTGATGATTTCGTAGGGGAGCTACCCTCGTGCGCGGGTTCCCCGCGTTGAGAGGAGTGGTGAGTCCAGTGCTGTAGGCGGGTTTCCCGCCGTAGGCAACTGGCGAACCCGAAGGGCGTTGGGCACTGCCCACCAGCCCTCCCTATCGAAGGTGCAAGATGTCAGGAAGCTCAAATTTTGAGGAATGTTAAGAATTTTCTTAACCGATGGATGAAGCAATTGAGGGAAATTCTGTTAGATAATCTACGGTAAGTCGATACAATCTTGTTACTTTATGGTCTTTAAGTGGGATGCTATCACATCCGACACTTATACAAAAGTTAATTTCGCATAAAATACAAAATTTGTATCGACGAACGGTAGTTATTTCTTTCCTGAGTACAGACTTGAATAGCCAAAATTACGCTCTCCTGAATCTGTCTTCCAAAGTCGAATACGCATTGCTGGCACTTTTAGAACTGGCAAGCTATAAAGGGAACCTCGCTCCTTTAACAATGAGTGAAATCACTAGCAAGCAAGCCATACCAGAACGCTATCTGGAACAAATTCTTACCAGTTTGCGACGTGTGGGTTTGGTAAAGAGCCATCGCGGTTCTAGAGGAGGTTTTGTTTTAGTTCGTGAACCTTGGCAGATTACCTTGCTGGAAATTGTCACTTTGCTGGAAGGTGAGAACAAACACAGAGAAACGGAAACTCCCACTATCGAGAGGGATCTGGTTCGTGAAGTCTGGGAGCAAGCCAACGCCGCCTCTGTTGAGGTTTTAAGGCGTTATACACTCCAAGACTTGTGCCAGCTACGAGACGATCGTATACAGCATGAACCTATGTATCATATTTAGCCACTAAGGAGTACCAGGGTGCGTATAGGGAAAAATATCACATTAGTCGGACAGACTCCTTGAGTTCAGTTAGGCAAGATTCCCCTAGCTTGGAGAGCGATCGCTCAGATTGTAGTAAACCTAATTGCATAAAATACGGCTGCTTGTGTCAAAGACCAGATTGGAGTGAACACCATGGAAGCGGTAAAGGAAGCAGACTTGATTCACGCAGAAAAGACGGTTTTAGTGGAGCCAACTTCCGGTAATAGGAGAATTGCTCTGGCAATGATGGCAGCAGAATAGGGTCTACTATCTTAATTCTACACTAAGCGAATCGGCAAGTCCGGTAGCCCCAAAGGGGCATGGTGATGACAATTCAAAATTTTCTTTTAATCAACTATCATAGTGTTTGAGTTTAGGGGAACAGTGAAAACATAATAGACAACCCCAATTCCTAGGAATATGACAGCGAGGCTAGAGAGAATTACCCAAACGTGTCCTGGCTCATAAGTACCCTCGTCGATGTCACGGCGGACTACACGGTATTGCTGAACGGAAAACAGCATTGTCAACAGACCTACCAATGAGAAAGCTAAACCTAACTTCCAGCCAGCACCAGGAGATTGAGGTGCAAGGGGGGGACGCAGGACACGAAGACGGACAATGAGAACACCAAACCCCATGAGGGAAATTCCACTCCTCATCCATGCCAAATAAGTACGTTCATTCGCTAGGTGTTCCCGTACCCTCTCCGAACTACGTTTCTTTGAATTCGACTTTTCTTCTAACTTCTCTGTCTCTTTTGTCTCTGTATTCATAAATTTAAATAGTAGCTGCACTTACAAAAGTATCTGAGCCGCTTGGTAAAATTTAATCGAATCTGCTCATTTATTTATGAACCACCCCAGACGCAGAGGCACAGAGAGATTTCTCAGTTTATGGTACGACTCTGAGGTAAAATACTAAGAATTACAGCTATTTTCTGTTTATTGAACCACAAATTGTCGTAGGGGCACGGCACTGCTGTGCCCCTACAATGTGGCATATTTACCTGAAAACTCCTGTAATAGACCGTAGTCATGAGAAACACAAATTTATTTTATTATATAATAATCTGATTCTTTATTTTTTCCTAATTTAGGAAGGGTGCATCTCACTTTTGTAAAAATATCCCTAGCCCTAGCGAATCGAATTCGCGGCTATACAGACAAAACCCACGGAGGTGGGTTTCAAATTCCTTGAGTCCGCGCAGGCGGTGAGTCCAGCCCTGAAGGAGGGTTTCCCTCCGTAGGGGACTGGCGTTAG
>CAZZXJ010000015.1:19150-24495 GCA_964657905.1 uncultured Stigonema sp. | reverse complement strand
TGTCCGAAATTGTAGGGGCGGGGTAACCCCGCCCTTACGAATGATACGATTGATCTATCTATGGTTGGGATATTTTATTTTCTGGAAGTCCCTCAGTAAATATGACATTTTCTCCAGGAATCAGGATAATTGATTGCTGGGAATACTCTAATCTCTGGCAGTAGGCACTCTCCAGTGGGTCAAGGTTGTGCTTAATGGTGGGATTTGGAACTCAAATCTGGAGCAGATAGCACTACAATGCGTCTAACGTTGCTCACGTAACGTCCACCGGCTTGATCCCCTGGCACCACTAAACGGGCAAATCCCTCATCTGAAAGCAGTTTTTGACCATCGGATGGGTCTTCTTCTGCATATGCAATGAGCACCTGTTTACCTTCAAAGTTTGGTTCAATTTCACCTACTGACACGATTGCTTCGTAGCAATCAGTCGCTTCAACAGCGACGTACTGCCGGAGTAAGTTGTTCTTTACACTTGGGTTAGGTTTAAGTCCCCCGGAGGACTCGATGATCTGCCACAGAGGGACTCCGATATATGTATGGGTTTCCTGACCTTTCCCTGTTTGAAAAGTAACAGTGACTTTGGATGCTGGCAACGATTGGAGGTCTGATAGGGTGAACGTTTTATGCTCCTCCACCTGACCACCTAAACGAAACTTCTGCGATGTGCCGCCAGGACAACTTGTATGTGACCCTGAGTTGTCCCCTTCTGCTTGTTGCCCTTTTGCTGAGTCCCCTAAAGTCAGCTGCCCTAAGCCAAACATCGACAGCGTTAACGATAAGGATATAATTGCCATCCGGCGAGTAAAACGCATTGAACACTCCTCTGGTTACTGTTTAAAAATGAGGCACTTTTGACTTGTAGTTGCGCTTTAGCACTCTAAAGCGCAGCTACGAATTTATGACTAGCTGCTTTGAAGGAGCTTTTCAGGTTCAGATTTTTTCTGACTAATACATTAGCGTCAATAATACCAAAAAAATTGTAAATAAATTATTTAGTTGGTAACAAATTAGGCACAGAAATCTAGGGTATGTTCAGCGAACAGAATAATCTAGGACTTACGCATTGACAGAAACGACAAACTATCGATTGCCTCTCTTTACAAGGCAGAGCCTTGTAATGCTCATGTGGTCGGCTCTGCCTCCCGTCAAACAGGGAGGCAGCAGCCCAGGAACGAGTCAGGGCAAGAGTTTTAGGTTAATAAGCCTTTCTTGCACATGATGGTCAATGTGTAAAGTGCGTAAGTCCTATAATCCTTTCTGCTCTCATGTAAGACTGGTAAGCTGTGCCTTAATTGGTATCAAAGCAGCTGATTCATCAAGACTTCCTGTGGGGAAGCAGTGATAAACTTTTACCAAAAATACTGGTAAAAGTTTTGATTAAATAATATAATTGTCGCAACTGATTTAAGCTTTGATGATTACTAACCCGCCAGTATAAGCCTTTAGGAATATACCATCTTTTTGTACGGTACAGCCCCCACGCAGAGCGTGGTCACGAGAAAAGGTTGGAAGTATGCATGACAAGCACCAAGTCATTGAGGAGCCGGATGAAAGGAAAGTCGCTTCACGTCCAGTTTTGAAGACGAGTCAGAGAGGTGACTCTTCGGCTTAGTTTCATACCACCGCAGGCAGAATTAGACTTTGGGCAACCAAGTTTCGTTCTTCACCGAAAGAATCCCCTCGCATGACGGCAGGGGAGTTGGTCAAAGCTAAGTACAGGTAGTGAGTTCACCCTTGGGGAACTAAACTCAGGAGTTCTTCAACCGTGAGACTGCGCTTGATTTGTACTGACTGATGCCGCACAGCATCCAGCACTGATTGAACTTCTGCCTGATTGAGCGTGATTCCATTTTGTTGCAGCACACTGAGTACCAGATGCCGACCAGAATGTTTCCCCACGACAAACCGACGTTCCCAACCAACATCTTCCGGCGCGAACGGTTCGTAGGTAACCGGATTTTGCAGCACACCGTGAGCATGAATGCCCGATTCGTGTGCGAAGGTATTTTCACCGACGATGGACTTCCAGGGAGGAACTGGACAGTTGGAAGCTTTGGCAACTAAGCGTGACAGTTCCAGCAGCCTTTTTGTATCAATGCCCGTTTCGATGCCGTAGATACATTTCAGTGCCATCACGACTTCTTCCAGCGCCGCATTGCCTGCCCGTTCGCCCATCCCGTTTACCGTGGTGTTGACCGATAGCGCCCCTGCTTTAATACCAGCCAGCGTGTTCGCCATTGCCAGTCCCAGGTCATCGTGCATGTGCATTTCAACTGGAATGGATAGGTGAGAGACAAGCTGGCGAACTTTGCTGGAAGTGGTTTCAGGATCAAGAATTCCTACAGTGTCACAGAAGCGAAACCGGAAAGCTCCCCACTCTTGAGCCCAAAGCGCCGCATCTACCAGAAAAGATTCATCGGCTCTGGAGGAATCTTCTCCTCCAACGGATACAGATAAACCGCGATCGCGAGCGAAATTCATCGCATCCCGCAGGCGATCCAGCATCACCCGCCACTGACCCTGAAACTTTGCTGCAATCTGAATTTCCGAGACGGGAACGGAAATATGCACCCGCTGCAAACCACAATCTAGTGATGCCTGAATATCGGACAAGTTAGCACGGTTCCAGCCAAGTAATTTGGCGTTTAATCCCAGATTGGCAATAGTCCGAATCGACTCTGCTTCTTCAAGCCCCATTGCCGGAACGCCAATTTCCAGTTCCTGAACACCAATGGAATCAAGAAAGGTGGCGATCGCAATTTTTTCCTCAACGTTGAAGGCAATACCTGCTGCTTGTTCGCCATCTCGCAAGGTCGTATCGTTAATCTGAATAGGATAGTTGTTCATAGTGAAGTTATGATTTATGATTAGCTAATTTGTTGTGTGATTTTGATTTGCTTGAGACATCCTTAAACATTGCCTCCAACATACAGTTGTGACAAATGCGATCGCGAGAGTGAGAATTCCTCTTTGCGTAAGGCTTGACCAAAAATTCTTAGGTGTAATAGTTGATCGGACGCCCTATAGGTCTGTCTTTGTCACTCAGTATTCCTTAAGAATCATCAAGTCGGATCGGGATCAATGCAGGGGGATAAATCCCAACCCAAGGGCAGCAGCTACGGATGTAGTACTGACACCTGTATCGGCAATTCCTGAGACTACAGATCGAGGGACATCTTGATGGCTGTGGACGATATGGTCAAATCCTTTAACAGTGTGCAATGGTAAGTAGTCATGCAAAATTCAATACACAATGTCATTGCGAAGGTCGCGTCACTGGAATGAAGTAATCGCAGGGGTTTGGGATTGCTACTCTTCGAGAAGCCCCCTTCGGGGTCTACACTTCGTTCGCTTCGGACATAAATATTTTTGCATACGTACTTATTAGGAAGAAGCATGCGTAAAATTCCATGCCCCATGCCCCATTAACATGAACTTAGTTTAAAACTACTCTCATAAATTAAAGCTGCTATGAAGAGCGCTGTCACTCTCGCAAGAACTGCAACTATCAAGGGTTAGCTTGATTTTTCAAGGATTATGTAGAGCGGATGTCCTTTTTGCTCTGACAATATATTTTAGTAATTTAATGTGTATATATTTTAATGTCTATTTAAGATTTTTGAAATATTGACTGAGACACAGCCATCGCACTTATTGTAGAAGGTGACCACCAAGCATACGACTATTATCTACTAACTTCATGGAGCTTAGTCCGCATGATCACGATCACGAATTTTCTCCGATCGCTGCTGCTAACGATTATTTTCAGTTTCGTCGCTCCCCTGTTTCTGATTGGGGGCTTGTTGAGCATAATCTTCCTCCTCGGCTATCTTCCTGGTTTACAGGCTGTGACTTTGTGGATCGCTAATCATATATTGCAGTTTCTCACTATCTTTGGCAGCGGCGCTCCCCTTCGAGGGATATTTGTAATTAGTTTGACTTGTAGTTTTGTCGGAGCATTGTTTGACACTTACGCTTATTATCGGTATCAAATTTTACGATAATTTTATAAGTAGTGCATTAGCATCATCTCTGAAAAAGTGTTACTCCTAAAAAATGAGTCGTGACGTTAGGGAGTCAGGAGAGAAATATATATAGACGCTTGTTTTAACCTGTTTCTAACTGTCTAATTATTTCTGCAGTGCTGTGCTAGTGTTAATGTTTAAATAAATTTGCGGTTGTTAATTTTTGTTAATTAAATGAAATGCCAAGATATTAATTTAGTAATTAGTTAATAGATTACACACGTATTTTATATTGAGTTTGTTACGAGGTTTTTTGAGTGATCGTCAGTAACCCCATCGCTTAGAAACAGGGCGTCAAGCAAGCGCACAGAAAAGAACTAACTCCTTAGATCTACCTGTTAAGCACTGACTCAGAGACGATTCACTTTGAAATCTGAGTAAATGAAGGGCAGACTAATTCTGCCTGTGTCGTGTTTCCTCTCTGGTCTAAAGACGCAGAGTTTCCACACTTACTGAGTTTTTTAGATGATTTGGCCTTTTCATCTCAGATTTCGTAAACAAATTGCTCGGATTGAAATTACTGGTGCGATCGCCAGTGCTACTCGCAAGCGAGTGCTAGAAGCCCTAAAAACAGTAGAAGAGAAAAAGTTTCCGGCATTACTACTACGTATCGACAGTCCGGGCGGCACCGTAGGAGATTCTCAAGAAATCTACAGCGCCCTCAAGCGGTTACGCGAAAAAGTGAAAATTGTTGCCAGTTTTGGCAATATTTCTGCTTCTGGCGGTGTATACATCGGTATGGGAGCCGAACACATCATGGCTAACCCCGGTACTATTACGGGTAGCATTGGTGTAATTTTGCGTGGAAACAACTTGGAACGCTTGCTAGAAAAAATCGGTATTTCCTTCAAGGTGATTAAATCTGGTCCCTACAAAGATATTCTGGCGTTCGACCGGGAACTAACTGAACCAGAAGAAAACATTTTGCAGCAATTAATTGATACAAGCTACCAGCAGTTTGTACAAACAGTAGCTGAGGCGCGTTCCTTAGCGGTAGACTCAGTAAAGAGTTTTGCCGATGGTCGGATTTTCACTGGACAGCAAGCCGTAGAGTTGGGTATTGTAGATCGCTTGGGAACAGAGGAAGATGCCCGTCGCTGGGCGGCAGAATTAGTTGGTCTTGATCCTGAAAAAACCCCCGTCTATATCCTAGAAGAACGTAAACCTTTGTTGAGCCGTCTATTACCGGGGAGTCGTCAGGTTTCATCAGGATTTGGGGCTGGGGTCAATTGGCTCGAATTTGAAATGTCTACGAGTGGTCTGCCCCTGTGGTTATATCGACCATAAATTGTCATTTGTCCTTTGTCATTTGTTATTTGT